>JAJYOH010000249.1 GCA_021796315.1 Chloroflexota bacterium | reverse complement strand
AAATAGGCGAATATGTCAGCGCATGGACACTGGCAAACCCCAAAGGGATTCCTTTCTTTGGCAATGACAACAAGCCTCTCTACGTAAAGATTGTCGTCAAGCTTTGATCAAGTGAGTGCCGCGCTCAAACAAGGAATTCAGAATGAAGCACGTCGGTTGGGATTTATCCTGGCCGGCGCGACGACTGCAGACCCGCCCCCGCATTTGCCCGTCTTTGAAGATTGGCTGAAGCAGGGGCGGTACGCTTCCATGAACTATTTAGCGGATGACCGCTCCCGCGCCCGCCGCGCTAACCCGCGACTCATTCTCCCCGAATGCAAATCCATCCTCGTGCTGGCGCTTCCCTACCCAGACCCGAAACTTGCCCTGCCGTCTTGCACCGATGTGCCGTCGTTGCTCGCGGCACGAACGGTGAGCGAAGTCGAAGGGACGGCTGATACATCCAACGAGCCTGTTCCAAGCGGACGCGTCGCCACTTACGCCTGGGGCGACGATTATCATCTTGCCATTCCCGAAAAATTAAAAACGCTGGTTGCTTTCATCGAAGGGCAAGTGGGACATTCCATCCTCAATCGCTGGTATACAGACACAGGCCCAATTCTCGAAAGAGAGTTGGCACAACGCGCCGGGCTTGGCTGGATTGGTAAAAACACATTGCTTATCAACCCAAAACTTGGTTCTTATTTTCTTCTCTCTGAAATATTCCTCGATCTCGAACTCGAACCCGATGCCCCTTTTGCAACCGATCACTGCGGAACTTGCACGCGTTGCATTGAAGCCTGCCCAACTCAATGTATTCTTCCTGACCGGACCATCAATGCGCGGCGTTGCATCTCTTACCTGACCATCGAATTGAAAGAGGACATTCCGCCCGAACTGCGGCCTATGCTTGGCAACTGGGTCTTTGGATGCGATGTCTGTCAGATGGTTTGTCCATGGAATCGATTCGCGTCCTCCGAAGGCGCCTCCGAATTAAAACCACGCGCAGACATACCACGTCCCAACCTTATACGTGAACTGGAACTTACGCCCAAAGACTTCAACTCTAAATTCAAGAACAGTTCCGTCAAACGCGCCAAGCGGCGTGGTTATTTACGAAACGTTGCGGTAGCCCTCGGCAATTCAAATGACATAAATGCTCTGCCCGCATTGAACCAGGCCCTCGACGACTCGGAGCCAATGGTGCATGAACATGCTGCCTGGGCGATTCAGAAATTGAAGAGAAAATATAAATGAAAAAATTACTGATCGCAACAAACAATAAAGATAAGATCGAAGAGATTCACGACCTGCTCAAAGATCTCGATCTTGAATTAGTCACGCCTGCCGACATTGGATTGAAACTTGCTGTCCTTGAAGATGGCAAAACTTATGCTGAAAATGCCGGAAAAAAAGCGGTCGCCTTCGCCCACGCCAGCCGGTTGATTTCCCTTGCCGATGACTCTGGTCTCGAAGTGGATGCTCTGGATGGCGCGCCCGGGCTTTTTTCCGCGCGTTACTTACCCAAGCCCGGCGCGTCCGACGCAGATCGCCGGGCGTATCTTCTACAAAACTTGCAAAACAAGCCCCGTCCATGGACGGCGCATTTTCATGCCACCATCGCAATTGCCGTGCCAGATAAAGCCGTCCAGTTCGCAGAGGGGCAGTGCGGCGGCGAGATCATTCCCGAAGAACGCGGCACAGGCGGCTTTGGTTACGATCCGATTTTCTTCCTTCCCGAATTAGGCAGGACCATGGCCGAACTTAACATGGACGAAAAAAATCGCCTGAGCCATCGGGCGCGGGCGATCATCAATGCAAAGCCGATCATAAAAAAAATATTCGCTTGAAAAATTAATCCTGTCCGGCCTGAAACGGGATCGCATTAAAAAAATCAGCAAGCAAATTTGCAACCACTTCAGGTTGTTCAAGCATCGCCATGTGCCCTGCACTGGGCACGATTTCCATTCGAGCATTGAGAATATTATCCCGCAATAATTCGGAATATTTTGGGGGTGTCATCCTGTCGTCCGCGCCGCATACTATCAGCGTGGGCGCGGAAATCTTCGAGAGTTGATCCGTTACATTAAACGCGTCGCACGCCAAAAAGTCCCCGTAAAGAACCGTGGGCCGCGTCCCGGATAATTTCTGTTCGCCCAGTTCTTTAAGTCTCGCGTTGGCATGTTCGGAATAAGAAAAATCATTGATCATGTGAACCGCGTCCATAAAAGCGGAAGGATTGGACGCGCTCTGCAAAATGGCCGGCGACACGCGCAACTTCGAACCGCTTCCCACCAGACCCAAAGCGGACACCTGCTTCGGCGAGCGGAGCGCGGCCGTCAGCGCAATGGCGCTGCCCATTGAATGACCGACCAATACAGCCGAATTCAACTTGATGGCTTTTATAAAATCGAGAATGTGTTCGGCGTAATCATCGATCGTCTGATGCCCCACGCCTTCGGATTTGCCGTGACCAGGAAGATCAACTGCGAAGATACGCTGATCGAGCAGGCGGCGGACTTGCGGCGGCCAATGTAAATGAGTACCGCCCGCACCGTGGATCAAGATCACAGGCGGGCGTGAAAGATTTTCGGCCTCATGGGCGAAATAATATAAATCGGCGGCGGTAGGCATACGTTGATTTTAGCGCGGTTTGGGATGATGCAAACGATCGGCCGCTTCATCGGTCAACGGAATATAGACCGAGACATTCGTTCCCTTGCCAGGCGTTGATTGCAGATTGAGCAGGCCATTGACCAATTCAGCACGCTCGCGCAGATTGACCATGCCGAGACTGGAACTTTTGTCGTAGGCCTTGTTCATGGCTTCTATGTCGAATCCCACGCCATTGTCTTCGATCTCCAGCAAGGCCATGCCCTGCTGGAATGGACGCAGGCGCACCCAGATGTTCAGAGCGTTGGCGTGTTTGCGCGCATTGTTAACAGCTTCTTCGATGATGTAAAAGATCACGCCCTGCCTGCCCATTTCCATTTGACCGGTCAGATTATCATCCACGTTGACGATCACATTTTGATTGTAGGTCTCACGCATTTTATCAGCCATGGAATTTAACGCCGCGCTCAATCCTTGCGACTCAAGAATAAGCGGACGCAGTGTAAAGAGCATGTGGCGGATTTCCTTGGTAGTTCGGTGCGCCAACTCTTCGATCTTGGAGAGTTCTTCCACGGCCATCTTCGTATCTTTTTCCATCATACGACGCGCAATGTTGATACGCATGGCCATGGCCGCTACAGATTGTGTTGGGCCATCGTGTAGGTCACGCGCCAGCTTCTTGCGCGCCTCTTCGTGGACTTCGATCATGCGCTCTTTCTCTTCGACCAGATCCTGGTACAGGCGCGCGTTTTGAATGGCAACGACAGCCTGACGCCCGATAATGTCCAGCAGGTCCTGGCGGTCGGGAGAGAAATAATTGGGGTCAGGATGAGCGAAAACCATCGCGCCATAAACGTTAAATCCGCTTCGCAACGGGAAGCAATATCCCGACGTACAGTTGCGAAACGCGATCACGCGTCCCAGTTCAGGATCGTAGCCAATATCTTTTGAAAAAGCTGGTTCGCCTTCATCGAAAACCTTTTTTAGAATACCTTCATTGCCTTGAAAAGTCACGCGCGAATCTGCGCTGGTAAATCGTCGCGCCGAGCCGACCATCAGTTGTCCGCCGCGGAACAGCAGTACGGCGCTCACGAGCGGATCGCTGGCCGCCGTGTCGGGATCGGGGTTGAGGGCCGAATATCCCAGGTCGAGGGCCGAATCGAGCACGCGCTTGTAGGAGAGAGTCGCCGTCAGTGCGGATGTCAATTCGTAAATGACGCGCAAACGTTCGCCTTGAATGTGGCGTTTTTTCTCTTCTGCGTCCAGCCATTTTTGGCGGGAGATGCGCAAACGCGTCATCAATTGTTTTCCGAGAAAGCCAAAGGCCAGGCCTACGATTGCATAAATGCCGCTCCACTCCATGGCAAGCAACAGGTTGGCCGGTGCTAAAAACCAGGCATATACGATCACCAGTACGGCAGATAAAACTGCCGCCAGCAATCCGCCTAATAATTCAAAATAGACAACACCCGAGAAAATGGGTAACAGCCCGGTCCAGGCGGCAGGACCAGCCAGGCCGCCCTGCACCCAGAAGAATATCCCGCCCAATAAAAAATCCACCGCGAGGCTGACATGGCGGTGAAAAGTCAAACGGATATTCAAGCTCGCCAGAACTGTCATGCCCATGTTCCAGAAGATCATCACGGCGATCGGCCAGAACAACGCCAGTGTCAGTTCTCCGCCCAACGCCAGCGAAACTACAAACCCGATCATGACGGTCCAGCGCAGGGAGATCGCGAACCAGTCCGCGACATAAGGAGTTTCGTAAGTTTGCATGAGCTATATCATAACGAAAGAATGTGTTCGTGGCAACATGAACGCATTACAAGACGATTACACGTTCGCCAGGAATCCGGCCCACAGGCCTTTTGGGATGTGGATCATGATTTTTTCAGGCTCAGAGAACAAACCTTTAAGCAAGAACCTCTGCGAGGACAGGCGAGCGGGAAGAGTTCGTTTTTTCTTGGCGTGCTTCGTGTGTTTGCGGCGGCATATGGAGGCTCAAAATCATTCAGCAGTTTTTGGGGATTGTATTGCAAAAGTCGATATTCCAACCAAAATGCCGATGTTGATCCACAGGTTTGGCGTTGCGAAAGAATCCTGTGTCATGTTATAGAAAATGAGCGCGATCCACGTGAAAATGGATGCAACCCCCAGATATCGCCAGATGGCCGACTTCTGTTTTAAGACCGAGAGGGCGTCACCTAAAATGGAAAATTGGAAGGCCAGGAACAGGAAGAAGCCGATCAAGCCTGTTTCGGCCAGCAGACGCACGTACAGATTTTTGGGGTTTGGATAAAGGTTGCTGGTGGGACTCAACTGATTGGCAATCTCCGGCACGAAGGTCAGCGCCCAATCGGGCAGGTTATTGTAGATATAGAATCCACTTGCGCCCAGCCCGACACCGTTCAATGGATGATCGTTATACGCGCCCATTGCACCCCAAATGTACGCGGCGCGCGCGCCTGCATAATTTTGGATGATGAATTCCTCCACGCTGTTTGCCTGGGAGTTCCATAAGCTGGAAATATAATCTTTTTGTGCTAGGAAGAGTGATGCACCGGTAATCGCGGCAGCGACCAGAACGATCAGACTCACTCGCCAAAGCCACCCGCCGCCGCGGCGAAAGCCAGATGCGAACCATATCCACGCGGCGCGGATTTGTTCACGGCCAACGAAGATAAACGTCAACATAACGGTGGCGGCAACTGTGACTAGGCCGCCGCGCGAAAATGTCGCCAGCAGGAGAAGCGCGGCACAAGCCAGCAACACCGGCTCCAGCCATTTGAAACGCGTGGCCCGTTCCCGGGTCAGGAGCGAGGCGAACAGCCAGGGCATGTAAATCGTCGAAATTTGCCCTGCCAGCCAGGATGGTTCATACGCCATGCCATTGATCCGATTGGTCTTGATCAACTCGCGCATGGAGAAAGCGCGCTGCCATTGCGTCACCAATGGTTTGGGGAAAATATGCAGGTAAAACGTTGCGCCTTGCAAGCCGCTCCAAAGTACGTCGAGAACAAAACCGGCCAATATCCATTTGACTGTAAAACGCAGATCGTCTTCGTTGCGATTCATCCAGACTGCGGAGATAAAGAAGACCAGGCCGATGAAAACGGTTGCCCAGGCGCGGACGACGCGTCCGACCACGCCCTGCCCGCGCATGATCACCGGCGCAAACAGGACCCCGATCAGGCTGGCCGCCAAAGCGGCGAGGACGAAGGCTGTGAGCGAAGTCAGCGCCCCCGCGCGTGGAAATGTAGTTTTGCCGCGAATCAGTTGAACGAGCAAAACAGGCGCGAGCAAAGCCAGTGGAAAGAATGCCAGCGGTCGTTCATAAGTGGTTTCGCCCACCGGGAAATAACGGAAGCTTGTAACGGGCAATGACACGAGGGCCGCGGCCCACAGCCAGCGCGCGATCTTATCCAGACTCAAAGAAAAGGAAGTCGCTTTCATTTCTCGGTTTTGAAAAATAAAATGCCAAATGTGCTGATTGCTAAAAAGCCCAACGCGCCAACCAGCAAATAGACACTTAAACTGACACGACGATGAGCGCTGAGATTCTGTGTCTGCGTGGCCGAGGCACTGATATATTTTTCCAGCCCGCTCGAAGGATTCACAACTTCGGCTTGAACATTGTCAGCGAAGGCTTGCGCCCAGGCCGAAGCCAGCGCGGCGGCCCGGTTTGGATCTTTGTCATCGGCAAAGAAATGCCAGCCGCCGTTGCCGGGTTGATCCATTTGCAGTTTTCCGTCGCGCATCTGCTGGACAGTCACGCCGTTCACCTGTGCCGCGACGGAATTGAGCACCGCGTCGGACATGGCGATCTCTTCCAATTTGCGGACTTCACGATCAAGATAATAAAATTGTTCGCGGTCCGTATTTTGCGGCCAGGCCTGTTCAAGGTGGAAGTCCACGTTGACGGTCGCGCGTGCTCGATATAACGGCGGCGCAATATAGTAAAGTGCCGCGCCAATTGCCGCGCCGAGCAATGCGCCGATCAGCCAGAAGCGCCAGGCTTTGAGGAGATGAATGAGATCATCGGAGGCTGGGGATGAGAAGATCAATTTCATAATTAACACTCGTTATTCGAGATTTGAAATTCGATATTCGAATGATGTGGCGAGTATCAAGTATCGAATATCGTCTTACGTTTTTTTCAACATCAATCTGCGCCGCCAATTCCATAACGGCGCGATCAATTTGCGGATGTAATATTTTGCTACGATGGTGGAGAAAAAATTCCCACCGTCGCGGTAATGGACACGCACCATTTCGGGCCAGCAGCGGTCATCGGCGGCAATGGTTTTGCCTGCGGTGTGCAAGCGGAAGTTGGCCCACGTCTGCGGGACATATTTTACCTGTGAACGAGTTGCCAGACGCACCCAAAGATCATAATCCATCGCAAAATAAAATGACGGGTCGAGCGGGCCAACCTCGCGCCACAACTTTCCACGAAAGAACGAAGCCTGTTGCGGGATATGAACGTAACCTTCCCGCAAACGTTTCAAGCCCGTTTGTGCGGCGGGGAATTTGCCGATCACGCGTCCCTCTTCGTTGATGTAATTCGCATCGCCGTAAAGCAATCCGATCTCGGGATTTGGCTGCATAAACTTGACCACTGACCAGATCGCGTTAGGCTCGTACGTATCGTCCGAATTGAGCCAGGCAAGGATGTCGCCATTGGCACGCGCAAAACCCTTGTTGAGCGCGTCAGTCTGACCTTTGTCTTTTTCGCTGACCCACCAGGTAATTTTATGCTTTTGGAGTCCAGAAGCCTGCTTCTGGTCAAGCGGCAGGCCGCTTGAGTCCAAAACATATTTCTTGATGATGTCCACGCTGCTATCGGTCGAGCCGCCGTCCACGATGATATATTCGAGGCGCGGATAAGTCTGCGAAAGCACGGACTGGATCGTGGCTTCGAGATAGCGCGCCTGATTAAAGGATGGCGTCACGATGGAGACCAGCGGGAGATACGATTTCAATTCCAATCCGCTTCTGGATAATAAAGATGCGCGACTTCTTCGGTCACGCGCCGGATGCGAGTAATTTCATCCGCGCTTAAACGTTTCTTCCAATTGTCCATGTTGGCGCGGCTGTCCAGTTTCACCGAATGAGTTTTGTTTTTCGATAATTCGGTCGGGTTTTCGGAACTTGTCGAGTTGAAAATCATCCTCTCGACGCGCATAGTGAAATTTAAGTCGAGCGCGCCATACAATTTACGGTAGCCCACGAGGGGAGCAAGGGAAAGGTCTTCGTGGCGCACAATTTGAATGGACGGCAGCCGCTCGCGGTCCGTGTGAACGACGCGGTAGATCATGGTCCACAACAACGCGGCCTGACCGATGACATCGTCTGCCGTGATGGATTGCATATCCTTGCGATATGGTTCAAGATGATCGCGCATCAACAAGGGCTGGTTGAGCAAGTCGCCGAAATCGAAAGACCAGTCGAGGCGCTTGAGACTGCTCGCAAAAGCGGCGGGATGACGCACCGTCACGATAATCTGACAATTTAATTTCTCGGCAAACCAGGGCAAAGAAAAAACTGCGAAAGGATCTTTGAGCAAGGCACGTTGGCCATGCAAGTTGGCCACATAGAAAATATGAAAATCACGTCCCATGCGCAGAAAATCCTTGTGCGAACGAATGGAGCGGATTTCGTCCCACAGGTGATAATCAAAATCAAGCAGCTCATTGAAAGCAGGTAAATATTCCGCTTCGTTTTCTTTATTAATGTAAGTGTACCAATGTTTGACCGGCGCGCCAAAAACGCCCGGAC
>JAJYOH010000248.1 GCA_021796315.1 Chloroflexota bacterium | reverse complement strand
TTTTGCCTAGTGGCAACGATGGCAGCAAAGCGATGGTTCTTCAAATCCGCGTAGAACTTATCGAGATAAGGCCGGTTGCCGGATATCGCCATCTCCATTAGCGGGATGACTTCATAATCCTGCATAATCGGCACATTCGGGATCATGTCAAATGTCAGCAAGTGACGTTCGTACATAAAAAGAACTTCGCCAGACTTGCTATAAGTTTGAACAGTCGTGCGCAATGTGGATAAGTCTTTATTGGCCTGTACACGATCATATTGGATCGGCGGGACGATGCGCGAAAAAGTAAACGCAACTGGGACAATCAGCATCAACGCGACAAAAGGCCACGTCACCGCTTCAAACTTGGACCCTTCGGATTCAGTTTCGACGCGGTCGGCGGCGAAATAAGCCGTCACGATGGCGAGCATCGCCATGTAGGCGTCCATGTTGTGCAGGTCGCCGCCGCCGCCGATCTTCGTGCTGACGACGAGTCCGCCGCCGAGCAACGCCAGCGTCATCAGCACGAGTCCGCCCCAGCGGAGAAAATGCAAATTGTTCAGATGCCCGCGCAGGGCGCTGCCCTGAGCCGGTCGAAGAGTCCAAAAGAGAAGCGCAAACAATGGAAGTGAAACGATGATGATGCCGGGAATAATTCCAAGCGCATTTGTGTCGTTCGGAAACCAGCGATACCAAAGCAACGGCGAATGCAGGCTGGAGCTGAACGCACTCAGGTCTGTGTTGCCCGAAATCCAAATGTAAAATGCCTGTCCAAGAAGCGCGGTGATGAGTCCAAGGATGCCCCACAAGACCGGCTTCGCAATGTATCGCCAGAAATTATTTAAATGAGAGAATGGTTCTTCAAGCAAATAAAGCGTGATCGCCAGCATGGCCGGGACGGGATACCAGTTGAGGCGGCTCATACCCGCCCAGAACGAAGCTGCCAGCACCGCGATCAGTGAGCGCCACGGATGGCGTGCCGACACACCGAGCAAAATAATGATGATACAAATCTGCAGATGATAATAAATCGCGCCTTGAAAGACATACAAAAAAAACCAGCCGCCGAGAAATAATTTCGTTTCCCAATCTTGCGGCTTCACGCGCCGGACGATTAGAAATGAAGTCAGACCTGTGAGTCCCAGCCAAAGCAAAGATTGCCAGAGCCGGTCAGCCCACAATGGCAAGCCTTTGATGAGGAATGGAATCGCCTGTAAAAAATAACGCGTGGCATGCCAGATCGAGAGCGGAAGTTTTACGCCGTAGATGGATTGGCTGAAAAGAAGCGAGCCATAATAATAGCGGCTGGCTTCCGACCAACCGAGTGAGAATGGATAATCTGTGACGGGTTGAAAAATGGTGTAAGTTTGAAAGACAATGCCGTTCAAAAGTAAAGCCATCATAAAAACGGTCGACCAGAAAAAACGCGTGATGCGTTTTAGAATGATGGCTTGAATAAACGCCACCGCCCACATAACCCATAAAAGCGGGAATAATGCGGTCAGGGCCTTTCCAAAAAAATAAAATTTTATATACCAAAGGAAAGGACAACCAGCGAGGATCAAAATCGCACCGAGAATTTTCAACACCAATGAAGATGGTTTTTCAAATCTGAAATTTTCCAGAAAAAGAAGAAACTTTTCCGGACGCAAATAAACAAAAATCCCTGCAATCACGTTGAGCGTAAAAAACGCGATGACTACGGCCCATTTGTAGCGCGATGAAATCCGCGTCAACGCGCGGGTCTGTGATTCTGTCTGGTAGATGGCAGCCAGGCTCAAGGCGATGCCAATCGCCAGATATGTTCTTATGAAGATTTTCAAATTAGGTTTCATGAACTTCCACGGGACTTGATTTTACCGTAAAGCGCGCATCTTATTCCCCATTTTTATCGGCAACAACATGATCTGTATCCAACGCTGCCAAAATGGATGGCATGAATACCGCTCCCGGCAGGCTGGCCGCCATGTACAAAGCGCGCATCAGCACAGCGACGGTCAAACTCGCGGCCGGGGTCAGGCCGCCGATATTCGAGAATAAAAATGTCAACGAAAGTTCCTGAACGCCATAGCCATTAATGGAAATGGGAATCAGAGTCACGAAGTAGGCCACACTCCACAACCCGGCAATCATCCAAAACGAGACGTGGCTTCCGAGTCCCTCTATCAGGATATAAAGCGCGCCAAAAGTACAAAGCATGTGTCCCCATGTGCATAAGAGGGACGCCAGCAAAGCCAACGGTTTCTTAAACCAAAGCGAAAAAGTTTGAAGCGTGCGTTTGATGAAATTGTTCAACCGGATAAAGATGGCGGGGAAAGCCAAAGATTGAGCCGCGCTATGCCCAAGAGTGGTCCAGGCTGTAAATAAGCCGTACGGGAGAGTAAGCACCATTCCCAGCATCCCGACTAAACGGTCCGCGGCAATTGAGGCGAGGCAGACAGCGCGGTCATAGCCCATTTGCATTGCGCCTGCCAGCCGGACAACATCTCCGCCAATGGTGGTCGGCAAAAAGTTCGCCGAGAAAAGCCCGGTAAAGGTCAGGGCGGTTGTATCAGAAAATGAGATCTTTACTCCACCGGAACGCAAAAGAATAAACCAGCGTCCGATCACGAAAAAACGCGAAGCAATAATCAGAAGGATAGCAAACAAAATATTGGTAAATGAGATTTTTTTGACGGCCGAAAGAATTTCCGTCCATCCCTGCTGGCGGATTAATACTGCGATCAAAGCGATTGCCAGCAAAGTCCCCGCTAATCGAATCAAAAACTGACGTTTGTCGGAGATCTGAAGGTTCATTTTTTACCTTTGTTTTCACAATCTTATAAATCAGTAACAACTTACGTTTTTGGAGCAGCAAAACGGCGAAAAAAGAATGTGCGATGGATCGAACTAAACAGCTGTAAGAGGCGGAAAATAAAAGCCGCCTAAAACAAGTATTCTGCCATTAATTCGAAACATTAGCGACACTCCAATGCCATATTTCTTGATTGCCAAAAATGCCAATATATTCGATGTTTTTATTGTTAATTTCTATTGTGGTATGAGGTAAAAAATCGGATGGTCTCGTAATTTCAACATCCAAAACTATCCACCCAGATTTGTTTTTTTTGACAATAGAAAGAATTTTATCTCTAGGCATCCCAGGAAGAGAATTATAGAAGTACATTTGTTTAAATACTGGTACCCCTTTCCAAACGACATAGCTTTGAAAAGCCCTTGATATTAATACATCGTCAACATTTATTTTGTCAAGTAAAAACATATAAGCTGGTGTTACATTATCATGATATTCTTCTGTAATAGGTACATAGATTTGTTCATTGTAAAATAAGGGCAGCAGAATTTGCGAAAAATTGAGTGTTAAAGCTAACAAAGTTAAGGCGCTTAACAACTTAATTATTCGTTTCCAAGAAAAACTTGATTCCAAAAAGGCCCATATTCCACATAAACCAATCGCTATAAGTATGATATACCAAAGTTGCACATTGACTAAATAACGAGGACGAGTACTACGGATAAAAAAGAATGTAAAAAAAAGCATCGAAAGAAAGCAGACTGTTAAAATAAATATTGGGACAAAATTTTGGCGACGAGCAAGTAGACTGACGGAAATTGCACTAATAACTGCAAATGTGTACAAAATTGCAGTTCTATTAAAATATAACTGTTGGATAGGATTGGGGAAAAAATAGAGTAGAGAACCAGCATAGAATCTTGGAAAGATCGAAAGATCGTTCTGTTTCGAAGCGTAGTAATATCCAATGAAAACTATTCCTACGCTAACAATAGCCAAAAACGATATATTCACTTTATTGCCTAGATCAAATTTCCCAAGCACAAACAATGTAAATACTATATAAGCAATAAGAATTATTTTAAAGGTTGAAGAAGGATCTATTCTTATAGCATAGACTGGAGGCAGAGCAAGAATTAGACTTAGGAGACCCAATTGGGGTGTAACTATTTTTCTCCAATCTTTTATGACAACAAAACGATTTGGAAATTGTTCAATAAACACAATCATTCCATAGATGATCCAGTAAAAATAAAAGGGATAATATGCATATTCTCTCACAGTGCGTGCAATAGAAATAATCCATGGATCTACAGAATACAATATGCATGCCAAAAGAGCAATCCGCCGGTTAATTTTTTTTGAAATCAGGTACAAGGGAATAACAGCAAACGAATTAAACAATACGCCCGGAAGCCGGGCAGACCATAATTTGATCCCAAACAACCGAAAGAAAAAAACTGCCGGTAGAGTGACAATAAACAAACCACGTTGATACACAGTGCTTATTGGTGATCCAAACAATATTTGTTTTGCAGCAATAAGATGATTGTACTCATCAATGTAAGGAAAAAGATTCTCCAAATCAACTACACGGAGTGTTGTAGCAACAATAATTATAAAAAAGACAACTAGCCAATCCAAGATTATATTTTTTCTATCAGCAATCTCGGTTCTCAGACCTATAGTTTGACTATTTCTTTGATTAGAAAGAGTTAAAATCGATTGCTTAATTTCTTTTATTATTAATATCCTTTTCCCCCATATTAGTAGATTTAATGCGTAACAAAGGATAATAAAACTCTGAACAACCAGCAATAGCAACATTGTATTACTAGCATAAAAAGGAATTGTGAAATCACTAGTATATGTATATGTATTCCCCGCGCTTGAGGGGATTTCTATCATCTGGCTTTGTCCATTCCATGAAACAGTTATTGTCCCACCCTTCGAGGATCTAAGAAAAACTATCTTCGCCTGCTCGCCTGTTCTTCCCGTCCATTTTAATTGGTTATTTAACAAATCCTTAAGAATTAGTTGATAACCGCTCCTTGTCCAGCCATTGTAATTTATAGTGTTGTATGAGACATCCCCTACTGATGTTGAAATCCGCAAAATAACGATTTGCGGATTGACATCATTTTGCTGGGCTGGCACGGATATAGACAATGTTTCAGGCGGTAAAAAGAATGCTATATATCTAGAGGATAGATTCCAAGAGCTTGTACCGGCAAACATAAGAAAGATGCCAACAAAAATACTTATACCTATTAATTTCCATTGCATCAACCTGGTCATTTCCCTTAAACGCGGAACTATCCATAATTCCAAGAGCAAATAATAGCCAACAGAGCTTCCGAAGGTTGCCAACGCCAAATAAAGAATTATTTGCGTATGGGTTAGGGGAATAAGATCTACTAACCAGTAATTGTAAACAGAAATACTGAATCCTATTCCTAAGTACAGGGATAGACCAATTCGATAGCCATTCACTTTTAAAATCGATAGTGAGCTAAGAGAAATCATTTAAGGCGCTTCCTCTGAATAACCTCCCGTATTGTATAGGTGGGTTTCTGCTGGGATTCATGATACGTCCGCACCAAAAGTTCAGCGATCAGCCCCATCAAAATGGATTGAAACCCCAGGATGAGGAACATCACGGCGAGTTGAAAGAGAGGCGATCCCAAGACCCCAACATTGGCAAAAGTACGCCGGATAAAGAGATAGAGAAGCGTGAGCGCGCCGGTCAGGATAAAAGCAATTCCTGTCCCACCAAAAAGATAGATTGGCTTATTGGCGTAGCTCAAAAGGAATTTGACCGTAAACAGATCGAGCAGAACTTTTAAAGTGCGTTCAAGGCCAACTTTTGATTTTCCATAAAGGCGCGGCTGATGATGAACTTCAACCTCGGTTATGCGGGCGCCAACGGAATGGGCAAAGACCGGAATAAAGCGATGCATTTCACCATATAAGCGAAAACCTTGCAGGGCGTCACGGCGATAAGCTTTTAGCGTACAACCATAATCATGCAGGTGAACGCCTGTAACCCAGGAAATCAAACCATTGGCAATGGAAGAGGGCAGGTTGCGCGTGATAGCGTTATCCATACGATGCTTGCGCCAGCCACTGACCACATCATAGCCTTCGTCCAATTTTGCAAGAAGCAACGGGATATCAGCCGGATCATTTTGCAGATCAGCGTCCAGCAGGACAATGTTCTCGCCATCTGAATGATCAATTCCGGCGGCGATCGCGGCAGTCTGTCCAAAGTTGCGGCGGAAGATCACAACTCGCATGTGCTTCCTGTCTTTGGCGGCCAGGCCACGCAACACATCCACACTTTTATCGAGACTGCCATCATCAACGAATATCAATTCCCAGCTATATTTCAACGGATCCATCACACGATGGATTGCCTCGAACAGCAAGGACAAATTTTCTTCTTCGTTATAGACAGGCACGATCAATGAGAGATGTGTCATTCGTTTCCTACTTGTAGCTTAGGAATTGCACACGTTCTATATCAGCATCTACCATCATGGTGACAAGTTGCTTGAAGCCAACAGTCGGCTCCCAGCCTAATACGCGACCGGCCTTGCTCGGATCGGATACCAGCAAGTCCACTTCCGCCGGACGATAGTAGCGCTCGTCTTGAACAACAAAATCTTTAAAGTCCAGCCCCACATGACTAAAGGCAATGTCGCAAAATTCCTGAACAGAATGGGTTTCACCAGTGCCGATCACAAAGTTATCCGCTTCTTCTTGTTGAAGCATGGACCACATGGCCTTGACATAATCTCCCGCAAAGCCCCAGTCGCGGCGGGACTCAAGATTGCCGAGGCGTACTTCTTTCGCCA
The DNA here is from genome assembly GCA_021796315.1 of Chloroflexota bacterium. The sequence continues at coordinate 1,750 of JAJYOH010000248.1, read as the reverse complement.
ATCCATGTTTGATGCGCGCCACGGCATTCGTGATCTTGCGCGTGACAAATTCCAATCCCCGGCGCGGACTCTCATGGTTGAACAAGATCCCAGAGACGGAGAACAAGCCAAAAGACTCGCGATAATTAATGGTGATCCAATGTCCATAGACTTTTGCAACCCCATACGGACTGCGCGGATAGAAAGGAGTCGACTCATTTTGCGGAACCTCGACCACCTTCCCGAACATTTCACTGGACGATGCCTGATAGAACCTGATCTTCGGGTTTACGAAGCGGATCGCTTCCAACATGCGAGTCACACCCAGCGCTGTTACATCACCGGTCAACGCGGGCTGACTCCATGAAGTCGGCACAAAGGATTGCGCGGCCAGATTATAAACTTCGGTTGGCTCATACTCTTCGAACATGGACAACAGGGATCCCTGATCCGTCAGATCGCCCTGGATCACGGTGATGTCATCCAGGATATGTTGAATGCGTTCATAGGTCACCGTGCTGGCGCGGCGGGCCATGCCAACGACGCGGTACCCTTTCGAGAGCAATAATTCGGCCAAATATGAACCATCCTGACCCGTGATTCCAGTAATTAAAGCAGTGGGCATTTCCATCTCCTAATCAAAATTCAGTTATTGAATTATAAACTCTCTATTGGGCATGTCAAGCGTGTTCTCTTCCGGCACGCCAGCGATCCCAAAACCAGCCGCCCACAAAGGTCAGAACGAAGACGACCAGGCTCAAACCAAGCACGAACATAATTGGCAGATGAAGGCCAATCTGATAATAACGCGCCAGATACCACTGACTATATAAAAGCAAACAGAATATCTCAAGACCAACAATGCGGGGCAGCCAGTTATCACGATGTTCACGCCACCACAGCCAGGCATATCCGGAGACGAGCGCCTGCCATCCAAAGAAAATGAGACGATATCGCGGATTGTCCCACTGGCTGCCGCCCGCGCGTATGGAGCAGATCAAAATCCATGCCCACGAAAACGCGGTCAGCCACAACCACAGGCGGCGTTCACGTCCCCGAGCGGACTTCCACGCCGCGAACGGAGCGTAAATCAGAAGCGGCAGGACCACATACCAACCCGCCGCGCGGAAAACAGAAATGACGTGCCATGTAAAAGTAGTTGGCGCAAAGAACGCGGGCGGCAAAACCGGTTGAACGATTCCATAGACCACTACAAAAAAGAACTGTGTGAGCGGACTCATCTTGGAAAAAACATTTTGAACCTGACCGGAACCTTTTTGAAGTTGATAAACCACCCAATATCCCGAACCACGGATCCAATTCAAGATCACGCTGGCAGGCGACCCACCGCCAAAATCGTGCGAACGGCTCAAACTATAGGCGAGCAATAACACTCCGATGACAAACACGCTTCCCACCGCCGCCCAAACCTGCCAGGGCAAACGATTCTTTTTTCCCCTCAGCCACAGCCACCCACCGAACAAAATGATCAACGCCAGCGCCATCGCCGGTGACACCAACAGCATCCCAACGATTCCAACACCAAGCCACCACCACATAGTTTTATTTTTTTCGCCGCCATCTTCCTGTTTCAAAAAGTTGGCAAAGCCCCAAAAGGCCATCGCGACAAAAGTCAGCAGGAAAGGCTCGCGCATCTGCGCCCCGCCCGTCAGCACGGATTCGGGATAGAGTACGAAAAGCCACGAGGAAACAGCAGCCAGCTTGTCGTCCCAGAGGAGACGCGTGGCCTTGTAGAAAAAGGGCACACCTA
>JAJYOH010000247.1 GCA_021796315.1 Chloroflexota bacterium | reverse complement strand
CGACGAATAAAGTGTTCGGGCCAACATCCATGCTTTGCTTGACGCGGCAATCAAATGAAACCAGGCCGCCTTTGATGAGCGGAGCGCCAGTCACGAGAATCTCTGTCTCGACTTCGGCCATGCGATTTTCCGAGTCCGGGCCGCGGCCTGCAAAAAGATCAGAGATGGGCCGTTGATTGTCGGCAAGAATGGTCACGCCAAAAGCCTGGGCGTGATAAACCAGTTCGCGCGTGCGCGTGGAATCTTGAAGCGAAATGATGATGAGCGGCGGCTCGAGCGAAACCGATGTAAACGAACTGACCGTCATGCCATGTTGTTCGCTTCCACGAGCGGCAGTAACGATTGTCACGCCGGAAGTCCAGGCGCGCATGGCGGCGCGCAATTGTTCGGGGTCGAATGTTGTATCTTGTAACTTCATTATAAATATAAATCCTCTATCCACCAAATTCAAAAGTCGGCATTCCGGTGATATTTGTGATGAGCTGAAATACGCCGCCCGCTTGAGGGTATTTCGTGAGGGCGGCAGCATCCATGCCAACGCGGGCGGATGTGATGAACAATTCGTTCATATCCGGCCCGCCGAAAACGCAGGATGTGACGTTCAAGGCGGGAACGCCGAATTGCTCCAGCAGCACACCTTTTGGATTCCATTGTGTGACGCGTGCGCCGCCCCACATGGCGATCCATAAATTGCCATTCATGTCGGACGTCATGCCATCGGGCCAGCCGAAAGTATCTGGGAACGTGATGATGACGCGCGGGTTGGCGATCTGCCCGCTCTCGATATCGTAATCAAAAGCCTTGACCTCGCGCGTGGGCGTGTCGATAAAATACATGGTCTTGGAATCGGGCGACCACGCAATGCCGTTCGAAATACGGACTTCCTTGAGAAGCTTTTTTATACGTCCATCGACGGACAAGGAATATAACGAGCCGCTGTTTTCCTGCTCGCTGTGATCCATTGTCCCGGCCACAAAACGTCCGCGTGAATCACATTTGCCGTCGTTGAAGCGGTTGTTTGACGGTTCGCCCTTCGGGGATGCGTAAGTCACCAATTTAGCGGTGGCCGGATCGAAGGTCCAGAAGCCGAAGCGTTGGGCCAGCATCAGGCCGCCGCCTTTGCGCGGGGTCACGCATCCAACGTAATCATCCAGTTGAATGATCGGCTTTCCGTCGGCATAGACACGTTTTTCAAGAACGTCGATCCAGTAAAGAAGCTGCGCTTTTGCATCCCAGGCGGGACCTTCGCCAAGTGTGGCTTTGGCGTTGTAGAGGAGTTCAGGGAGCATCATGGCTTTTGTTTTGCGCCTTGGTGAATGGACGCCTCGCCCTCATTCCAGAATACCTTTTGGATGATGCCGGTGATCTTCCAGGCTGAATTTATTTTTTGTAAATTGAAAGTATAGAGACAGTGCGTTGTAAAATTTTCCTGTTCGCTTGCGCCCAACCTGTAAATGACCATGGATGTTTTGCAAAGGGCTTTATCCCCTTTGAGCTCGATCTCGTGGTTGCCGCACAGATGATGTGTCTTGAGCTTGCTCAACGCTTCCTGCCGCAGATGCACGTAATGTTTTGCGTCGATGGTTTCAGGCAGTGTGCCGCGCAGGTCGGAATAATCGGTATAGATTTTTTCCGTGAAGCAATTTTCCAGTCCCTGCCAGTCTTTGACGTCGAACGAATTGGCAAAACGATGAATGGCTTGTTGTATTTTTATTTCATCCATATTGTTATCCATTTATTAATGTTACCACTTCTTTATTCGGGCATATTTGCTTGCCTGCCTGATTGTTTTCAAATATACTGATCGACATGAACTCACTGATTGCATTTCAAAATGCTGCGTTGATCGACGGCACAGGACGCGCACCCGCCTCCGACTCGACTGTGATCGTGCACGGCGACAAAATAATTTTTGCCGGGCTGACGAAGAATCTCCCCACATTCAACGAAGAGGCCATCACACTTGACCTGCGCGGGAAATATCTTTTGCCCGGGCTGATCGATTGCCACGTTCATCTTTCGGGCGGCGGCGAAGTGGACAGCCAGTTCAAAGTCGATGACGGCTCGATGACCTTGAAAATCCTGAGCAATGCGCGCAAGAATCTCGCGGCGGGAATTACCACCGTGCGCGACCTCGGCGGATGGAACGAGCTTGAGTTCGCGGTGCGGCGCGCCGTCCAACGCGGAGAGTTCAGCGCCTCGCGCATGATGCTGGCCGGACGGTTTATTTCCATCACCGAATCAGGCGCGGATTATTACGAAGGTATGTATCGTGTGGCCGATGGCGTGGAAGAGGTTCGTAAGGCGGTGCGTGAACAGGTCAGGAATGGCGCGGATCTTGTCAAACTCGGCGTGACCGGCGCGGTGCTGGTCGAAGATGGCGTTCCCGGCGCGACGCATTTTAATTCGGATGAAATCCGCGTGGCGGTGGAAGAAGCCGCAAAGTTTGGCAAACGCGTCGCGGCGCACGCGCACGGCATCGATGGAATCCGCAAGGCAGTTTTAGCGGGCGTTCATAGCATCGAACATGGAACATTTTTACATCAAGGTCCGGACGCGATCGAAGAGATGGCAAAACGCGGCACGTTTCTTATCCCAACACTCAAGCCCGGCTGGGATGTCATGACCGGGGATACATCCAAAGTCCCGCAATGGATCGTGGACAAATCCCGGCCCATTCAAGACGATAGTGTGAAATCTTTAAGATTGGCTTATGCGGCTCGAATCCCGATCGCGATGGGCAGCGATGCGGGCACGCCATTGAATTTTCACGGCGAAAATGGTTTGGAAATTTATTGGATGCAGCAGGCGGGCATGAAGCCGATGGATGCGCTGGCCGCTTCCACGCTGACGGCGGCCAAAGCGCTCGGCTGGGATTCGTGGCTTGGCTCGATTGAAGAAGGCAAGGTCGCAGATTTGCTGATCGTGGATGAAAATCCGCTCGATGATTTGCGAAGGCTGGCCGATAAAAAATCCATCCGCGCGGTTTTTCTGGATGGCAAACTGGCCGCGCGTCAGCCAGCAGATAATTATCCTGAAGAGATTATGGCGAAAGATTGTTTATTCGTTGGACAATAGTTTTTTAAAAGTGAAGTCTCAAAGAACTTTGTGCCTTTGAGACTTCGTGGTTAAGCTTTTTGTATTGCGTTGGTAAACGTAGATGAACTACTATTTTGAGAAGATCGTGTTCTGATATCCAAGCGCGGTGAAAAACCTGGAAAGATAAACTTCCGCGTTTTTCTGTGCCTGATCGAGGATACCATCGTCGAGCGCGGCTTGAAGAATTTTATCCTGTGCGCCTTGAAGACCATCGATCACCAAAGTCGGATCAGGTTGGGTGAAGATGCCGGTCTGGATATTCCAGACCTGGGTCTTGCTTTCGTCGAGCGCGGTGGTGAAGACCTCGGCAGGCGGCAGTTTTACATACAGGACGCCGTTTTGAATATTCAAGTCGCCTGGTTGGATCTTCTGCATATCGATGCCTGCGATCACTTTTCCCTTTACCTGTATCAGCATTTTTGTGCCGTAAAGAAAAGCGAATGTACCTTGCTTATCGTCAACTTCGACGACTTGTTGAACACTATATTGAATGGTCTCCAGCCGCGCCAAAGCCTGAATCTGGTTGATGTAAGTGATCGGGTCTGGGATAATCGTTGGCGTTGGATGAAGCAGGTCGGAAACCTGAGTCTGCAGTGAACTGTTGGCCTGTTGGATCGGGCTAAGCGATTTGGTGGCGGTATCCTGCACGGTCTGCACAATATAATAAACTCCCACCGCCAGCACGATCAGGATCAACAGCGAAAACAAAGTCGAACCGCGATTGTCTTTCATTTACTCTCCTAACTGTTTACATTAAGCTTGCCGTATTATAGCAATGCTTGTATCATTAACACTGGACAAACCTGTAAGGGACGGATGAAACGACTTCTCCCATTTCTCCTGTTTGGATTACTTGCCTGCGGACTGTTGCCAACACCCCAGCCGACTCCTGCGCCGACAGCGGTTGCCACGCTTACGCCCACCGTATCTTCACCGGACGCCGCGCTGGGTTCCGTTAAAAATCCTTTGATCCTGGCACTGCCTCCTTCTGCACGCCCAACTGCGGACATGATCAGTGCCGGCAACGTTCTCAAATCACAGCTTGAAAAGTCAACCGGATTCAAGATCATTGTCGTGGCGCCACCAAGTGAAACTGAGCTGGTCAAAGCTTTTGCGGATGGGAATGCCCACATCGGAGTCCTTTCGCCGTTTGGATATTTGATGGCAAATAACGCGGGCAAAGCGGATGCCGCATTTGCCCGTCAGCGGGATGGAGCTATTTTTTACGGCGCCCAGTTCATCGTCCAGAGTGAGGCGGGTTTTACATCTTATTTTGATCCCGTTAAGAATGAAAACACCGCCGATGCGTCAACCGCGCTGGCTCAGTTTGCCGATAAGAAACCATGCTGGACGGATAATCTCTCTCCATCGGGTTATGTTGTGCCGCTGGGTTTCCTCGGCGAGGCCAACGTGAAACCGCTTGAACCGGCTTTCGTGAACGGCCATCCGACCGTGGTGCGCGCTGTGTATGCAAAAGGCATCTGCGATTTCGGCGCGACGTATATCGATGCGCGCACATATCCCGGCCTTGAAAATGAATTCCCGGATGTGATGAAGAAAGTGATCGTGGTCTGGCGCATCCCGCCTATTATTCCTTACGAGACACTGGCCTTTGCGCACGGCATGGACATCGATACACGCCGCGCGCTCGAACGCGCCTTCGTGGATGCCATGCTAACTTCAGACGGAAAATTAGCCATGCAAACTTTATATGGATTCGATGCAATGCAGGTTGTGCAGAATGGACAATACGACGAGTTCCGTAAAGCGGTCAAATTTTCGGGGTTGGGCCTGGGGGATTTAGTAAAATGACAAAAGTCACCATTTTGTGTTTTTTATGACGAACCGCTTGCCTTAACATATATTTCGAGTTATCATCATTCTGTCGATAGGGGCTGACTGCCCCTCCTAAAAAACTTTTTTTATTAAAAAGGAGAAGCAATATGAACAAACGCCTTACGTTCCTTTTGCTCGCGTTGACCGTCATCTTCTCGATGACCCTCTCCGCTTGCGCGCCCGCTGCCACACCTACACAGGTGATGACTGAGGCCCCAACAGTCGCTCCGCCCACTGCAGCGCCCACTGCAGCCCCTCAAATGGGAACGGCTGACCACCCGATCATAGTCGCTTTTGAGCCCTCAGGCACTTCTCAGGAAATTACAGCCGGCGGGCAGGAACTCCTGGATTTGCTTTCACAGGAAACCGGGCTTACCTTCAAAGGCGTAGTCCCCACCTCCTACGCCGCCTTGACTGAGGCCATGGGTTCTGGCAATGCTCAGATTGGTTGGATGGCTACATTTGCCTATATCCTCGCATCCCAGAAGGGTTATGCACAAGTGGCCCTGATCACGCAGCGCTTTGGGTCCGATCACTATGGCGCACAATTCCTTGCCAATAAGAGCGCTGGCTTTACCCCGGCGGCGGACACCCCCGGCACCGAAGCCGAACTGTCCACCTTGCTGCAATTCAAAGGCAAGAAGGCCTGCTTTGCCGACCCTCAGTCTACTTCAGGATATGTGGTCCCGCTTATCTTCCTCAAGAAGGCTGGCCTAACGGACGCAGACATGCCGAACCCGGTCTTTACTGGCGGCCACACGCAGGTGGTGCAGGCGCTTTATGACGGCGGCATCTGTGATTATGGGACTACTTACGTGGATGCGCGCTCCAACGTTGCCAAGACTCATGCGGATGTGAACGACAAAGTAGTCGTGGTCTATCAGACTGCGGCCATCATCCCCAACGACAATATGTCCTATGCGCCGGACATGCCGCAGGATCTGCGCGACAAGGTCACAGCCGCCATGATGAAAATCGCTGGCACCGAAGCAGGCAAGAAAGCGCTCAAAGACTTGTACCAGATTGGTGGACTTACGAAGGCTGATGACACCGTCTACGATCAATTCCGTTCATACCTGCAAGCATCAGGCATTGATCTCAGTCAGTTCGTTAAGTAACTAAGAACGCTTCCAACTTGAGGGGAGAGAGGTCCGACCTCTCTCCCCTCTATAATTAATAACGGCAAAGTGGAGGTGCTCCATTGCTGAAAATTGAACACCTGACAAAAGTTTACCCCAACGGAACAGTAGCGCTAAAAGACGTAAGTTTCTCCGTTGATGATGGTGAATTCCTAGTCATTATTGGCCTCTCCGGCTCCGGCAAATCAACCTTGTTGCGTTGCATCAATCGCCTGATCGACCCGACTGAAGGCCATATTTTTTTGGATGATGTGGATGTTACAGCGGCAGCTCCCAATGATCTGCGCCATTTACGACGCCACATTGGAATGGTATTTCAACAATTCAATCTGGTTAAACGCAGCAGTGTGATGACTAACGTGCTCTCGGGACGTTTGGGCTATGTCAATCCGTTTCTCAGCTTGATGGGCATCTGGTCCAAGGATGACCGTGACCGTGCAATGAACGCCCTGGATCGAGTGGGGATCAAAGATAAAGCCAATGCGCGCGCGGACGCTCTTTCAGGCGGGCAACAGCAACGTGTGGGTATCGCCCGCACATTGATGCAGGAACCCAGATTTATTTTGGCCGACGAACCGGTCGCATCCCTCGACCCGGTACTGTCTCACTCCATTCTCCAATATCTTGAACAACTCAATAAGGAAGGCATCACGGTACTTTGCAGCCTGCACTTCCTCGACCTGGTCCATCGCTATGCCACACGCGTAATCGCTCTCAAAGATGGGGTCAAGGTTTTTGAGGGGCTTCCCAAAGAGATCAACCGCACTAAGTTTAAGGAAATCTATGGGGAAGAAGCGCAGGAAGTGCGTGCAACTGCGATTGAAGAAGGTTAAGAATGTCAGGGAATCCCTCTTCCAATAAGGCTAACCATTCGCCGCTTATTGCTGGCTTTCTTTCCCTTCTCATCCCGGGTTTGGGCCAAATCTATGCTCAACAGCGATACCGCGGCGTTTCTGTTCTGCTTAGTACGCTCATGTCCGTCTTGATTACTGTCTGGTACAAGGTGCCGGTCTGGTACCTGGTCCCTGCTGTTATCTGGTTGTGGAATGTATGGGATGCGGTTAGCCTTGTACAAGGAAAAACCAGGTCTGCTTTTATCCCCATCTTGATGATCCTGGTCATGGGGTATGGTATTGGCTGGCAGATCACGGACATAGATCTTTCGGCTCTCACCAGGAATATGGGGCGAGCAGAATCCATCCTCACGCCCATGTTTCACCCCGACTTTATATCCCAGGTTGAAATCACAAATACAGGCTGGGCTCCAGTGGAAGTGCCATGCGGGCCCAACCCTCCCCCGGCTACAAACACGATCAATGGCATCCAGATAAATATTTCTCCGAATTGCGGAAAACTGAAGGATGCATTAACCGTACAAGCCAGCGGACTTTGGCCGGATACACCGACGCTCATCCAGTGGTCAACGCCGATTGGAGATCGCATCCCGTTGGGAGAAGGGTTTATCACCCCTTTGTATGTAACTAGTGATTCGCAGGGGAATCTTAATACAGTCATCCATATCTCGCCCAACGCACTCTCTGCAGCTCCGGACCCAACCCTGCCGCTCGAACATCGAGTTTATTTGACGCAGTCGCACCCGCAGGCGGCCTTCCAGCTTTCAAAGAATGGAGCCTACGTTGTAGATGGAATTGTTCAAACTCTCTTCCTGGCGTTAATGTCGACGACCCTCGGAGCGTTCGGCGCAATTGCTGTGAGTTTCCTGGCTGCCCGCAACTTGATGAGTGGTAACCCGCTCACACTATCGATTTATGTTATTACCCGCACGATCCTCAATATTGTACGCTCCATTGAGCCGCTAATCATCGCCATTATTTTTGTTGTCATTGTTGGACTGGGGCCGTTTGCCGGGGTAATCGCCATAACGTTGCACACGATTGCCGCACTTGGAAAATTGTACTCAGAGGTGATCGAAGGCATTGACCCGGGCCCGTTGGAAGCCATTCGAGCTACGGGTGGAAACTGGGCGCAGATGGTGCGCTATGGGGTCATTCCACAGATCGTGCCTCCATTTGCTTCCTTTACCCTGTTTCGTTGGGAAATCAACGTGCGCACCTCGACCATCATCGGTTTCGTCGGCGGCGGCGGAATTGGTTTCTATCTTTATCAATGGATCATCAAAGGCGATTTCCGGGCGGTGAGTTCCTCCTTTATCGCCATTGCCGTTATTGTAATTGTGCTTGACTTAATAAGCGCAAAAATCAGGGCGAGGTTGGTGTAGTATGGATGCCCGCAACTTTCGTCTTCGCCGCTGGTTTGTCACAGGTTTCTTGACCCTGTTGGCTATCGTTGCTTACGTTGTTGGCTACCGG
>JAJYOH010000246.1 GCA_021796315.1 Chloroflexota bacterium | reverse complement strand
CCGCAGGCAGAAAGAACAAAGCTGGCGAGGATGAGCACGGCCAGTAAAGCGTACAGTTTCTTATTCACAGTTTTCTCCTCCTACAGAGAATTTTTAGGATTGGATGCGACATAGGGAAAAGCAGTAAGTGGCATCAGGTGCGGCGTCACCTCCTTAACGGTTTTATGAGATTTTTTATTATACAGCAAAACTGCCTATGTCAATATACCGAAATTGGCGCGCCTGATCCGTTCAGCCGGACTTTTGATAAATCCTCCGGCCAGATGCCTGCGATGTGCGTGCCGCATCTTGGGCAGGACCCGGAAGCGGTCAGCCGGTATTCGAGGATTATATACCCGGCCCGTTTTATCAGTATCTCATTGCATGATGGACATAATGTATTTTCATACTCATCCACGCGGCCCGGGAGGTTGCCCGCGTACACATAACGGAGTCCGGCTTCCCGTCCGATATCTGCCGCGCGCAAAAGAGTCTGTGATGGAGTGTTGTCCGGTTCGGTCATCTTGTAATTTTTATGAAAGGCCGTCACATGCCAGGGAATATCCGGCGAAACGCTTGAGATAAATTTTGCCGCGTCCCATAGTTCTTCATTTGAGTCGTTGAAGCCTGGAATTGTGAGCGTGACAACCTCCACCCACAATCCCATCTCGTGGGCGCGTTGGATCGTATCCAGTGTGTTTTTCAATACCCCGCCGAGTTGGCGATAATTCTTATCCCGCATGGATTTGAGATCCACTTTATAAGCGCGCAGATAAGGCCGCAGATATTCGAGCACTTCAACCGTAGTGTTTCCATTCGAGACGAAGGCGCACATCAACCCCGCATTTTTTGCTTCTTTAAAAATATCAACTGCCCACTCACTTGTAATGAGCGGCTCATTGTATGAAGAAACTAGCGCCGAAGCATTTGCGCGTTTTGCCAACCTCGTCATTTCTTGCGGCGTCACCTTGCGGATAAAGTTGATCGCATCCTCCGACGCCGGGTCGCGCAGGGCCTGTGATGTCAACCAGTTCTGGCAGTTGGAGACGGCAAAGAAACCTGCCAGATAATTATGTTCCTCTTCGACCTCCATGTTGAACACATCACCTTCAAAATCCGTTGTTCCTACACTACGCAAGGGAATCAAGTAGAAATCATCAGTCGTTATCATTTTTCGGCGGACGGCGCTATCCTGATACCAGACGACTGTGTACTGATGCGGGGAGCGGCGGACACGACGCCCCTGAATCATCCCCTCCTCGGACATCCGCGCGTCGTAGAGCGAAGGCAATTGGCCCAGTTTCAATGCCAGCCATGCAATTCCGTATGCCAGATCGTGCGAGACTGTCGTAGCGCTTATTTTTCCATTTTCAAAGCGATGACCGTCACCGTCAACAATCGCATCGAGGAACGCTTGAACAACACTCGCTTTGCATTGGAAGATCGGCGCGGGCACGCGTTTCTCTGATGCTTTCCCGCCCGCGAGGGACTTCATCAATACTCCAAATGAAGACTTGCCTGTTGATACCCCCAGCGCAGTAGCCCGTTTCGTCAAACTGGTCTCAAGATGGAAATTGCGTTTCAAGCTCTCGCTAACTTCCCCGGCATAATCCTTCTCTTTCGGGGAAAAACTGAAATCCACAGAGAAACTGTTTGGGCGTTTCTTATCATTAATGACAGACCCCTCCGCGCAATACAATCCGAACAATCTTGCAATATCTTCGTTAACTGTGAATTGCACGGGAATACCGGGCCTGTGCTCGTTTGGGAATCGGATTGTAGTCCTCTCAACAATTGCCCTGCCTGTACGGGAACTATTGATCCTGCCTCGACGGAATTTGCTGCGAATATGGCGAATATAGGACGGATGTTTGCCAAGCATGAAACCGATTTCGCGCGAAGTTTTTCCGAGTTCGGTTTCTTTCATGATGGTTTCCACATCGTGCGCAGGCAATTTCCAGGGAGTCTGATATTCTATTCTGTGATTTAAAAGAACATCCGCGACATTTACGGTTTGCAGGGTGGAAAACGAAAACTTACGGGGGATCGCAAGGTAATGATTGGTTGTCAGATTTCCGGCTTTTGTCAATTCTGGCGCGCGGGAAACGTCATCTGTAGCAAACACTCGATGGTCGGGAGTGCATTGTAATGCTGGCAGATAATAAGGACGAATTACAGCCATTGGGCCGCGATAAGGATGTTTGAAAATCGCCTTTACTTTTCTTGATTTCCCGGATGCGGCAATAACGGACATATTGGATGGAACCCCGATTTCTGCATTGGGGCATTTCTCTACGCGGGCGCAGGCCGCGAAACATTCTTCCAATGTTTTGGGTCCCAGGGCTGTAATGACAACCGTGTCTCCTGTAAAGCAATACCCGCAATGAAAATCACAACCCAACATTCCAAACGTCAACGCGTTCGAGCCGGGCAAAACGTGAAAGAATGGCTTCTTTTCGATCGGGTCGGATTGCAGGGCAGCCACATACCCCCACGGCACGCGCAATGCTCCTCCCTGGTTGAAACGCACCTGGCAAATACCGCGTTTGCCCTTGCGGATGATGCAGCGATGCCCACAGGCGAAACAGCGGACTGCATCATCAGGCAGGCGTTCGTAGAGCTTTCCATCAACAGTCAACCTATCAAGCACATCAACCATCGTGGACATAGTCTTCTCCTGCGGGTTTAATTATTCCGCAAATTTATCCAACGCAACCCATTTTCCATTATTAAAAACTTCGATTTGCATGACAGGGTGTATCTCCCATAATGTAGCACGCGTCTTTCCAACATCCTGGGCATGCGTCGGATTGAACAACAACCATCCGCTCACTCGCACAAGGAGATGATCGTTAATGACAGTGGAACGCAACAGGTCGAGCGTCCATTTGCCATGATTGGCGCGAATGCGCGGCGTCACACTGACGATCACCGCCGTGTAGAGTTCATCGCGGGCATTCTTGGTTAGAAATATACTCCAATCCTTATTGGTTGAATTGTTAATATTACAGTTCGCTGCAGAGGGCGCATCCTCTTTAACAGACCCAAAGTACCCCTCAACAGAAATTGGAATTCCCGCATATTGGGCAATGAATGCCCGCCCCTCAGATGGCCAGTCTTTTAATTCAAGTTGTTCCACACTCTTCGGCCAGGTTAACGTGGTGATGGTATCAAAAGACACCGGCACATAACTTCCCACGTCAATGCGATTCTCCAACAGATTCAATTCCCTGTCTCCGCCGGACCCCTCAGGCGGGCATTTATTAAAAGTGATTTGTTCGGGTTGAGACTTGTCAGGCAAAATAGGCAAGTCTCCCACAGGCTGTGCGATAGTTGCAGGTATAAGAGACGGCAACGTTCCAGGCCCCGCTCGTGTAACAATAAAATATACAGCCGCCAAAATAATCAAAAGTATGATTGCTGCCCACCCGTATCTTCTGCCAAATTTTCGATCTGACATGCTGCCTCCAAAAAAATGTTCGCCATTATAATCCGAGTATGTTAAGTGTTGCAGTTCAGGCCGGCGGCCAGTCCACTCGCATGAATGAAAACAAGGCGCTCAAACTTTTTTTGGGACGCCCGCTCATTCAACGTGTGGTCACGAGACTTGCTCCAATTGCGGATGAGATGCTCGTGACAACCAATCAACCCGCCGACTTTGCCTTCCTCAACCTTCCACTCTTCCTGGATGTCAAACCGGGTCGCGGTCCTTTGGGCGGACTCTACACCGCACTTTTCTCGGCCAAAAACCCGATCGTTGCGGTGGTTGCCTGCGATATGCCTTTCGCCAATGCCCCGTTGTTCGAGGCCGCTGCCCGCATTCTCGTCCAGGAAGAAGCGGATGTTGTCATCGCCAAAACGCCTGAGGGATTCGAGCCGCTTCACGCCGTCTACCGTCGCGAAGCCTGCATCCCGGCCATTGAGGCTGCGATAGCATCGGACCAATGGCGGGTGATCTCATGGTTCCCACAGGTTAAAGTGCGTGTGCTTACCATGGATGAAGTAGATCATTACGATCCCAAGCACATCGCGTTTTGGAATGTTAATACCCCCGAAGAATTCGCCGAAGCCGAACAGCGCGCTCAATTGCCCGACTAACAATTATCTGACGATCAGCACCGGGCAGGGCGCATGGCTAACGACTTTTTGACTGGTGCTTCCCAGCAGAAGCCCGGCCAACCGGCCCAACCCGCGCGACCCCATCACGATCACATCACTTTTACGAGTGGCGGCTACGTCAATGATGGCATCACCAACCGACCCTTCAAGCAGTTCGGTATGCACCTCGCCTGGGATTTTCCCCACTTCTTTTACAGCTTTATCCAAAACAGACTGCGCGTCTTTCATGCGCGCATCGATTGCATATTGAAAGTTCGGTTCACCCAAATAAGGCGGGATAGGTTCGTACGCGACCACAATTCGCAACTCTGTCGATTTCATGGTACGCGCCAAATCGGCGGCCATGCGTGCGGCACGTAAAGCGTGTTCCGACCCATCTACAGCAAGTAATATTTTTTCGAACATGATGCCTCCTTTTTGTAGAGTCCAATCTTAGTATACACATTTTATGTGCTTTTTATATTAATGGACTCTTATTCTATTACAAAGGGTGATGGGCGCATCCGTGTTGCCGATAGATTCTTTACTAAAGTCGCCCAGCGCTGATCTTGAGCAATGCGTCCTTCAACTTTGCAACTTCATCCAAAGTGTTGTAATGCGCCGCCCCGACTCGTACCATGCCGCCGCTTTCTTCCAGGCCGAGGCGTTCGGTCACGTTGATGGCATAATAATTTCCGTCCCAAACATAGATACCCTGTTGAGCAAGTTTCTCGGCCACACTTCGCGACGATTGACCTTTTAAGGTGAATGAAAAAGTCGCCACGCGTTCGTCCAAACGACGAACATCAGCAAGACCATAAAGCGTCAGATTAGGGATGGATTGAAAAACATCCAACAAGGCGCGACTGAGCTCGAACTCATACGAACGGATCAGGTTCATGGCCTGTTTCAAGAGCAAACCGCGGCCCGAGAATCCATTTTCTTTTAACGCGTCCGTCTGCGTGCCGGTATATTGTTTCCCGACCCATTCGAAATATTCAATCGCACCCAACACTCCGGCAATGCCTTCATGGTTCTGTGTTCCGGTCTCGAACTTGCCGGGGAGCTTGTTGGTCGCCGGACGGACTTTATAGGCAAAGAGATTTTCCAAAATATTTTTCCTGCCATAAAGAATTCCAGAATGGGTTCCGAAGAATTTATAAGCCGAAGAAATGAGAAAATCACAATCCAATCCTTGCACATCAATCGGGCCGTGCGCTGCATATTGGACTGCATCCACATAAACCATCGCACCTGCATCATGCGCCATCTTGATGATCTTGCCAACCGGATTAATAGTGCCAAGCGAGTTCGACGCGTATCCCACAGCCACAAAGCGTGGTTTACGCTCCAAGGCTTTTTGAAAATCATCCAGTTTGAGCGTGCCATCTTCCACGTCAAAATCCACCCAGTTGACTTTGCAACCTCGATCTTCTGCGGCCAATATCCACGGCGTTACGTTTGCATCGTGATCGAGGCGGGTCACCACAATTTCATCGCCTGCATTCCAGGTCCGCGAAATGGAGCGGCTGATATGCAGGGTCAGCGTAGTCATGTTCGCGCCGAAGATGATTTCCTCCGGGCTGGCAGCATTGTAGAAATCCGCCATGGCGCGATGAGCTTCATCCAAAACAGCGTCGGAGGCTACGCTGGTTGGAAACACTCCTTCATGGTTGGCATTCGTTTCCAATAGATATTTATTGATGCGATCAAGGGATTGTTTTGCGATTTGTGTGCCGCCGGGATTATCGAAGAAAATAGCCGGACGGTTAAGAGATGGGAATTGGCTTCGAATGGCAGAGATGTCGAGGGACATTTGAATTCTCCATGAACAGGATGGGTTCTATGAAAGCTTACCTTGTAATTATAGCCCACAGGCTTTTCATGCAATAAAGCTTAGATGTAAGAAATCATCCAGTAAAACAATAAGACCCGCCTCTATTTGCGGGTCTTATCAATCAAATTAAATGACAGACGCCAGGGTGAGGGGGGCACCCTAGCGTCTGTCGATGGCAAATATACTATAAGCCTGCTTATATGGCAAGGGAATTTGCCTAAGAAAAAAATTAACACTCGATCCATATTTGGCGCCCCCGGAGGGAATCGAACCCACATCTCGGCCTTAGGAGTGCCTTGCACTGTCCGTTGTGCTACAGGGGCGGATAAATGAGATTATACAACAAAGTAAAAGCCGATTTACATGCCAGTGTCTTTCGGTGGAATGGTCGGACCATAATCCAACACCTGGCGGACTTGTGTTGTCCCTTCGGGCGGACCCACGATCTTGCGGTCTTCCATTACATCCACCAGACGCGCGGCGCGTGTATAACCGATCCTCATGCGGCGCTGCAACATCGATACGGAGGCGCGTCCCTCCCTGCGGACAAGGTCAATTGCATCGTTCAGCAAAGGATCGCCATCAGTCTTTTCAACATCATCCCATAATGGCTGCTGTTTCAACGGAATATTACCCGGCACAGAGTCAATCGGCGCGCCGGATACCGCGTATGCGCTGGATTGTCCCGCCTGGTTTTTCCAATATTCAACCAACGTTTGGATTTCATGATCTGAAACAAACACGCCTTGCAAGCGCGCCGGCGCGGGCGCATCGGGAGCCTGGAAAAGCATATCGCCGCGGCCGAGCAATCTTTCCGCGCCGGGCTGATCGAGAATAACGCGGCTATCGGTATTCGAAGCAACCGCAAAAGCAATGCGCGCCGGAAAGTTGGCTTTGATCAAACCTGTCACCACATCCACCGAGGGACGCTGCGTGGCAAGGATCATGTGAATGCCAGTGGCGCGCGCCAATTGTGCCAGGCGCGTGATAGTGCGCTCGGTTTCATCCGGAGAGATCATCATCAGATCGGCCAGTTCGTCGATCACGATCACGATGAACGGAAGTTTCTTTCCACCTGTTGTTTTCATGCGCGCGTTGTAATCGGTGACGTTACGCGATCCGACCTTCGCAAAATCATGATAGCGTTTATCCATCTCGCGCGTCATCCATTGCAAGGCGGCGATCACATGCTCCATATCCACAACCACTGGCGACAGCAAATGCGGGATGCCGTTATAGCCGGTGAGTTCCACGCGCTTGGGGTCAACCAGCACCAGTTTCAAATCGTCTGGTGTGTTGTTGATCAGGAATGATGTCAGGATCGAGTTGACGCACACCGATTTACCCGAGCCGGTCGTTCCGGCGATCAACAGGTGCGGCATTCCTTCAAGGTTGCCCGACATCGGGTGTCCGGCCACGTCCTGTCCGAGCGCAAAACGCAGGGGGGGTTTATTCCGTTGAAAAGCTTCGCTCTCCATAATATCGCGCAAAGCCACCAGCGCCATTTCATCGTTCGGCACTTCGATGCCAACATAACTATGACCCGGCACCGGCGCCTGGATGCGGATGCGCGGCGCGGCCAGCGCCAATGCGAGATCATCAGCCAGCGATGCGATCTTGCTGACGCGCACGCGCGTGCGCCCGCCTCTCGTCTCGACGAAAAGCGGCTCCACGCCGAATTGCGTGATCGATGGCCCGCGGCTGATTTCGACTACCTGCGCTGGTGCGCCGAAGGATGCCAGGGTTTCTTCGATCAAATGTGCGCGCTGTTTAATAAAGTCTTCATTTACTTCCGGCGCGTTGCCGCTATCCAAAATATCTTTGATCTGCGGCAAAACATAATGAATGACCGGCGCGCTGGTTGTGGTTGTTACGCTCGGCGTAACAGGTGCGGCATTCGCAACCGCATCAGGTGCAAGCACGGGAGTCTCCGTCAGCGGAAGGAAGCCATTTTCCGGGGCGCCCGTTTCAGGTCCGGATTGAGGCGAGAGCGGCTTACTCAACAAAGCTTTGAGTCGAGTCGTCAACGGCCCAACCCAGCGGAATAAATCCTTGACCGTCATGTCGAGGATCATGACCAGCGCGATCAACATCCACGCGGCCAGCGCGATAAATGCGCCTGCCGACCCAAGGCCAAACCACAAGACACGTTCAAAAACGCCGCCGATGTAACCGCCGCCCGCACCATCCATGGCTGCGACTTGTGCCATTTTTGGATCGGCAATGATGGAATGCATGGTGGTCAGCAGCCACACAAAAAGCAAAATACCGCCGACTGCCCGTTCCAGCGAAAGTGGCGGAATTTTTTCAACGTTGCGAAGAATCAGCCAGAGACCAAAACCAATCAAAGCAATGGGCAGAACATAAATGCCCCAGCCAATGAGTTGACCGAGGATGCGGACGAAGCTGCCTGTGAGCGCCGAGCGTGAAGATGCAAAAAGTGTGAGGAGAATCAACAAACCGACGATGGCCAGGATAACGCCGACCACATCGAGTTTGCGTTCAGCGGAGAGGTT
>JAJYOH010000245.1 GCA_021796315.1 Chloroflexota bacterium | reverse complement strand
TCCCGAAAATCATACACTCGGTCGAAACCTTCCCGGTGATGCATCATCAGCTCGCCGTACAGCCACATATCATACAAGACTAAAGATGTCTCTTTGCGCCCGCGATAATTCCAACTGCCCAAAGATTTTCCAGTGAAATCACGATTTCCCAACGGCCCGCGTTCTCTCAACGCCGCACGCACATGCTCGAACAATTCCAGGTTCGATAGCAGAAAATCTTCCACACGTTTTTGATGACGGCGCCCTTCCATTTGCACGCGCCAATATGGCAGTTCTTCCATCGGATACATCGCCAGCCAGGCGCCATAATCAAAGAATTGACGATCTTTGTACGCCGCCTGATAAAGATAATCCGGTTTGTAATCCAACACGCGGCTGTGCAGAACAATATCCTGACTGCGGGCGGTCACATTCAATGGGTCGAGCTGAACCGCCTCGCAGGCGCGGAGCGCGGCAGCCGTCCCGTGCTTGCCGCTCCATCGTCGTCCCGGCCACAAGCCCTGGCGTCCGAGAACGAAGCGGCGCGCAGTAAGTTGAGAAATTGTAATTGGATTCATAAGTCAGCGTATTCTACCAGAGCCCAATCAACAGTTAGAAGTATCCAAAAAACCAACACACTCACGTCTTTGCGAGGGGGTTCTTCCCGAAGCAATCCCCAACTTTACGGGAGATTGCTTCGCCGCCAGGAACGCGGCTCGCAACGACGTTGAAATTAATGTTTTTGAACTTGCGCACTCCCAAATAGTTCGTCTTGACGCCGCGCCGTCTTGCCTGTACTATTCAATCATGCGAATCGGAATGATGGCGGATGTTTACAAGCCGCATGTCAGTGGAATCACAAATTATATCGACCTGAACAAACGGCACCTCGAAAAAGCAGGGCACGATGTTTTCGTGTTCACGTTTGGCGATCAGGATTACCACGATGATGAAAAGCGCGTCATCCGTTCACCCGGGGTGCCGCTGGTGGACACCGGCTATTATCTATCGTTCCGTTACACCATCGCGGCCAAGAAGCTGCTTCAAACGATGGATGTGATTCACATCCATCATCCATTCTTAAGCGGACGTCTCGGTCTGCGTTACAGCCAGCCTTTACGCATCCCCACCGTTTTTACCAACCACACCCGCTATGATCTATACGCGCAAGCCTACATGCCCTTGCTTCCAGAAGAGATCAGCGACGGTTTATTGCAGGCCTACATGCCGCCATTTTGCGAAGCGGTCAATTTAGTCGTGTCCCCCTCCGCAGGCATGGCAAATATTTTACGCGGCATGGGCGTGGAGAGTCCAATTGCCATCGTGCCAAATGGCGTCGATCTCCAACATTATTATCAGGCCGAGCCTTTGGCACGCGCTGGCTTTGGCTTCAAAGATAGCGACGTTCTTTTGATCTACGCGGGCCGCCTGGCGCCCGAAAAAAATCTGGGCTTCCTCCTGCAATCTTTCGCGGGCGTGGCGCGTGCGCTCGACAATGTTTATCTCATGATCCTGGGCGGCGGACAAAAACAATTTGAAGCCGAAATCCAGCAACTGGCCGCGGAATTGAATCTCAAAGACCGCGTACGTTTTACAGGCATGGTCACTTACGATAAATTGCCCGCCTATCTCGCCATGTGCGATGCCTTCGTGACGGCCTCGGTCACAGAAGTTCATCCGCTTTCGGTGATCGAAGCCATGGGCACAGGATTGCCTGTTTTAGGAATTCAATCGCCCGGAGTCGGCGACACGATCGAGGACGGCAAAACCGGATTTCTCGCGACGGAGGATCTTTCGGCCTTCACCGCCAAACTCACGCGTCTTTGCCTGGACGCAAGCCTGCGCAAGCAAATGGGCGACTCCGCACGCCAGGCCTCCACCCGTTACTCCATCGAGCGGACGACTCGCATCATGCTCGAACATTACGAGCGTTTGGTTTACGCATCGCGTCCCATCAAGGAACGCTGGGATGTAAAACTGCGCGGACTGCTGGAGAAATTCCTGGAATGACCCACAACCAAAAAATTGGAAAATGGGGCGAGCAGGCCGCCGCGGATTATTTATCAGCAAAAGGGTACGAAGTTGTGGATCGCAACGTCCGCACGCCGTACGGCGAAATTGATTTGATCGCGCAGAAAGAAGGCTTCACCATTTTCGTCGAAGTCAAGGCGCGCACATCAAAATCATTTGGCCCGCCGGAGATCGCCGTCACGCCAAGGAAACAACAGCACATGTTATCCTGCGCCGAACATTACGCCCAGCAAAACAAGATCGACCATTGGCAAATTGATGTCATCGCCGTGGAAGAAGTGGACGGCCAGGCAGAGATCGTCCATTTTGAGAATGCGATATGAAGTGAACAAAGTGACTGCCACTCTAAAATCAACGACTTTACACGCGGAGGTATAATAAAATCACCATGCAGGCTGAAGAAATCGAAGTCATCAGCGAAATCACAGATATTGAGATTATTGCCATCGGCAATTCCATCCGCGACTTGGACAGATTACAGAAAAAGCATGGCAGAGGCCGCTGGAGAAAGCTGAAAGGCCTGGCAAACGTTCGCCTGCCGGATGATACAACTTGCTTTGCTGAAATCCACTGGTATGAAGCGCATGGAATTGGAAAACGCGACATCAAGGTAAAACGAATTCTAGGAAAATAACATGTCTACAAAAACATCCCCTCACTTTGTTGTTTGTCTCAGAAACAATGGCTACGAAGCCTCGCTCGAACCGCGCAAAATTTATCAGACACTGTCCGATCAGGAAGCGGAAAGCCACAAAATGCTGCGCGTGATTGACGAGTCGGGAGAAGATTATCTCTTCCCTGCCGGTTTATTTTCGCCTATTTCGCTACCGCAGACTCTTGTAAAGGAATTGGCTTTATCCGTTTAACCCGCGTCAAAAATTGCAAGTCTCGAACATCCAGAATCCTGTCAGGGGTTTTGAGAACAGGATTTGATCGCGCAGAAAGAAGGCTTCACCATTTTCGTCGAAGTCAAGGCGCGCACATCAAAATCATTTGGCCCGCCGGAGATCGCCGTCACGCCGAGGAAACAACAGCACATGCTTTCCTGCGCCGAACATTACGCCCAACAAAACAAGATCGACCATTGGCAGATTGATGTCATCGCCGTGGAAGAAGTGGACGGTAAGGCGGAAATTGTCCATTTTGAGAATGCGATATGAAATTCGATATTCGAGAATGGATTCTCGAATATCGCTCAGCCAATGAAATCCAAACCTTCCCTCATCATCCTCGTCGGCCCGACAGCGGTCGGCAAAACTGAAATCGCCATTCAACTAGCTGAAAGAATGGATGGCGAAATTGTCTCTGCGGATTCGCGCCTCTTCTATCGCGGCATGGACATCGGCACGGCCAAGCCCACGCGCGAAGAACAATCCCGCGTGCCGCATCATTTAATTGACGTCGCAAATCCCGATGAAATCTTGTCGCTGGCCGTCTTCCAAAAAATGGCGACAGATGCTATCGCCGATATTCACGCACGTAAAAAACTTCCACTGCTGGTCGGCGGGACAGGACAATATGTCCGCGCGGTGACGCAGGGCTGGACGCCGCCGGAAGTAACACCAGACCCAAGGATGAGGGAGGAACTGGAAAGGATGAAAGAGGAAAGAGGGTTGGAGTGGCTGCACAAAAAACTACGCTCGCTCGATCCCGAAGCCGCTGAGAAAATTGACGCGCGAAATTTCCGTCGGACGATCCGCGCGTTGGAAGTGATTCTGACGACCGGCAGGAAATTCTCGGAACAACGCGGCAAAAGTGATTCGCCATATCATCTGATCACGATCGGGTTGTCTCGTCCGCGCGAGGAACTTTATGCGCGAGTCGATGCGCGCATCGAGTCGATGTTTGCGGTGGGATTTTTGGATGAAGTTAAAAATCTTTTGACAAAAGGCTACTCGCCTACACTGCCAACCATGTCGGCCATCGGATATCGCGAAGCTGTCAGCGTGATCGAAGGCAAATTAAGCGTCGAGCAGGCTAAAGTCGAGATGAGACGCGCGACCAGAATCTTCGTCCGCAGACAGGGCAACTGGTTCAAAGAGTCCGATCCAGAGATTAAGTGGTTTGATGCAAATGCAGATAATATTATTCAAGCAGTCGAAGGGTATATCCGCTTGAATACAAAATAAATTAAGAGGAGAAGCGCGATGGAAGATATAAAAAACAAAACTTGGTTTGGCTGGCTCATGAAAATTTTGATGGCATTAATTGGAGGTGGTGGGCTCGTTGGAATTTATAGCTTATGGACATTGATCTCGGTTCCCAAATTTACCGTAGTAAATTACCTTGCGTTACCAGTCATGGTCTATGTAAATGACAATCCTGCGTACACAGTCAGGATGTCTCCCAATTCCACCATGGAAATCAATCTAATCAGTAACTCAGAATTCCCGGCAACCGTAAAATGGGAAATGATCCGAGATACGAGCGCTGCTGGCCTGCTGCTGGGCGTCAAGCTTGAGGGTGTTTTTACAAAGGCTGTGGAAAAGAACAGCACAATTTCAATAAAAAATATTTGGAACGGGTCTTCTTATTTCTACCCGATCCTGAGCAACGACACCGATCGACCCTGCGACATCGCATTCAACGATGGCCTTCTGAGCCAGGCCAATCCAGGTGTTTTAAATCCGCACAGGAAAAATGTGACTTCCGGTTATTACAAATGGACATCCAACTCAAATGTAACGCTCGTATGTACAGATCAGAAGTATTGGTGGGGAGAGCGATACGGAAAGAAAGGCGGTGCTTTCCAACCCAACAGTGAGAATGGAGTCTTATCCATTGGAATTCCATGAAATAATTTGTTGACTTTTGATTTTTTCGGACATATACTTTTATTATCTTTCCGAAGGAGGAGGCACCATGACCAACCGTCCATGGCTCGCGCATTACGATAACGGTGTTCCACAGACAGTCGAATACCCCCAACAGCCGCTCTTTTATTTTCTCGAAGAGTCGGCCAGGAAATATCCCGACCGCCCATGCACGATCTTCAAAGGTGCGGCCATTACATACAGGGAAATGAACGAGGGGGCTGATCGCATCGCAGCGGCCCTGGTGGACATGGGCGTGAAAAAAGGCGACCGCGTGGGCATCTTCATGCCGAACACCCCGCAATTCGTGATGGTGTATTTTGGTATTCTCAAGGCAGGCGGTGTGGTGGTTGCCACCAATCCGCTTTACACACCCACTGAGATCGAACATCAAGTCAACGACGCGGGTATCGAGGTCATGTTCGTAATGACCAACTTCTATAAAACGATCAAGGCCGCACAGCCTAAAACTAAAATCAAAAAAATAATCGTCACCAACTTGAAGGAGGCGCTGCCGCCCGTTCTGCGAGTGCTGTTCACGCTGGCAAAAGAGAAGAAAGGCGGATTCCGCATCGAGGGCGGACTGGCCGAAGGCGAAGTCTGGATGAAAGACCTGCTGGCGAAGTACCAGCCCAGTCAACGCCCCAAACTGGACATTGGGCCGGATGACACAGCCCTGTTCCAATACTCCGGCGGGACGACTGGCGTCTCGAAAGCCGCGGTAGCAATGCACCGCAATGTGGTCGCGAATACGCTGCAAATGAAATCATGGATCATCACAGCGGAAGACGGCAAGGAAATCGTGTTGATGGCCATTCCACTCTTTCATGTTTATGGCATGGTGGCAGGCATGCACTTTGCGATGGCCTGCGCCGCCAGCATGGTCATGATTCCCAATGCGCGCGATATTCCAGATGTGCTCGAGAACATCAACAAATATCATCCGACCATTTTTCCCGGCGTACCAACTTTGTATAACGCGATCAATAATCATCCTGAAGTAAAAGCGGGGAAAATAAACCTGCGCACCATCAAAGCCTGCATCTCGGGTTCAGCTCCGTTGATGCGTGAGACCAAGGAAAAGTTCGAGGAGTTGAGCGGCGGCAAAGTCTTCGAGGGTTATGGCCTTTCCGAGGCCCCGACTGCCACCCACTGCAATCCGCTTCTGGGAGTCAACAAGACCGGCTCCATTGGAATGCCTTTGCCGGATGTGGATGTCAAAATTATCAACCTCGACGATGGCGAGACCGAAATGCCGATGGGCGAGATTGGCGAGATCGTTATCAACGGACCACAGGTAATGAAGGGCTATCACAACATGCCGACGGAGACAGCCAATTCCCTGCGAAAAGACAAAGATGGAAAAGTCTGGCTTTACACCGGTGACATTGCCCGCATGGATGAGGATGGATATTTTTACATTGTCGACCGCAAGAAGGAGCTCATCAAACCGGGCGGATTCCAAGTCTGGCCGCGCGAGGTGGAGGAAGCCATCGCAGCTTTCCCGAAAGTTTTGGAAGTCGGCGTAGCCGGAATCCCCGACCCATTCCGCGGCGAAACGGTCAAAGCGTGGATTGTGCTCAAGCCCGGCGAGACAGCCACCGAGGCTGAGATCAAGGCTTTTTGCAAGGAACGATTGGCCGCGTATAAAGTCCCAACGCATTATGAATTTAGAAGCGAATTACCGAAGACCACCGTTGGGAAGATCTTGCGGCGCGAGCTGGTGAGACAGCATAAAGAATCTGAAGCGACAAAATCATAAAACGCGATGCTTAAATACGTAAAGGACCTGAATGAAAAGAGACCCTCCACACGGAGAGTCTCTTTTTACGTATCACGTTTTACGAATTATAGTGTTATGCCACTTGCGGCGTGCCGCTCTTCTTTCCGGCAGGCGGAGGGAAGATGGCTTCGAACTCTTCACGCGTGATCGATTCAGCATCCAGTAATTTCCTGGCAACTGCATCGAGTTGATCTTTATATTTTTGCACGGTAGATTTAGCCAACTTGTAGGCTTCTTCCACAACCTTGCGGACCTCACGGTCAATTTGCTGGGCCACTGCTTCAGAGTAATCGCGTTGTTCCGAAATTTCGCGCCCAAGGAAAATCAATTCTTCCTTTTGGCCATAGGTCATCGGCCCCATTTCGCCCGACATGCCAAGGCGAGTCACCATGGCGCGCGCCATGCGAGTGACCTGCTCGATGTCATTCGATGCGCCGGAGGTAATGTCATCGAAGATCAATTCTTCAGCGGCACGTCCGCCGAGAGCCATGGCAAGCTGCGCCATCATTTTCTTGCGCGACATCAAAATGCGGTCTTCATCCGGGCGGAACCAGGTCACGCCGCCGGCTTGTCCGCGGCCGACGATGGTCACCTTTTGAACGGGATCGGCCTCAGCGATGGCGTTGCCAACCACAGCGTGACCCGCTTCATGGTAGGCGATGATGCGCTTCTCTTCATCCGAGATCAAACGGGACTTTCGTTCGGGTCCCATTACGACGCGTTCAATCGCCTCTTCGAGTTCGGGCTGGCCGATGGCCTTCTTGTTGCGGCGGGCCGCGAGAATGGCGCTTTCATTGACCATGTTCTCAAGATCGGCGCCCACAAAACCCGGAGTACCGCGCGCAAGCGAACCCAAATCAACCGTCGGCTCCAGCGGCTTGCCCTTGGAGTGGACTTTCAAAATAGCCTCGCGGCCTTTCACGTCGGGACGGTCGAGCGTCACGCGGCGGTCAAAGCGGCCCGGGCGCAAAAGCGCAGGATCAAGAATATCGGGGCGATTGGTTGCGGCAATAATGATGACATTCGTATCGGTATCGAAACCATCCATCTCGACCAGCATCTGGTTAAGGGTTTGTTCGCGCTCATCGTGCGAACCACCGAGGCCGGCGCCGCGCTGGCGACCGACCGCATCGATTTCGTCAACGAACACGATACAAGGTGAATGACGCTTGGCCTGATCGAACAGGTCACGCACGCGGCTGGCGCCGACACCCACGAACATTTCAACAAACTCGGAACCTGAGATGGAAAAGAACGGCACGCCCGCTTCGCCGGAGACGGCTTTCGCCATCAAAGTTTTACCGGTTCCGGGAGGGCCGACCAGCAGAACGCCTTTGGGAATGCGCGCCCCAAGCTGGATAAACTTTTGAGGCTCTTTCAGGAACTCGACAACTTCCCTGAGCTCCTCCTTTGACTCCTCGGCGCCGGCCACATCGTCGAACGTGACAGTGGGATGCTCGCCGCTGAACATGCGCGCACGCGACTTGCCAAAGGACATGGCCGCGTTGTTGCTTCCCTGCGCCTGACGGAAAATAAACCACATCAATCCCAGAACGATCAAAAACGGTATGGTGTAACCCAGCACACTTAATAAGCCAGACAGGAGTGAAGGAGGCTTGACCTCGATCATGACATTGTCCGCTGACAACTGCGCGGGGGTCACGCCGAGACTGATCAATTGATCCACCAGCGTGGTAGTGGGTTCCTTGTGCGAGTCGGCTTCCTTGCCAGATTTATAAATAATATGAATCTGGTCGTCCTGTTGGATTTGGACGCGCGCCACATCCCCATTTTGAATGGCCTTGGCTACTTCATTGATCGTTAATGGCTG
>JAJYOH010000244.1 GCA_021796315.1 Chloroflexota bacterium | reverse complement strand
TCTCTACATCCGGGGAAAACAACGCGCCCGCGCCTGGGATTTGTGCGAAGACTTCGATCCGCGAACAATAGATCTGCCGCGCTACACGCGTCTCTTGACCCGGGCCATCAAAACAATCCTGGAACCGGTTATCGGTGTCGAGAACATATCTGTTGTGCTGGACAAATGCAGGCAACTGCCTCTTGCGATGTGAATGACTTCTTGCGTCTACTGATATATAAAAGGAAGAGGGGTATGTGTGTCTTCGCTTCTTGTTTTGCCAGCGACAGAAGTATGAACGTATTGTATAAGGGCAATCGCATCAGCAAAAGTGCGGAAGATCCACTTGTAATTCAATCCGGGTTGGCACACCGCCCCAAGGTAAGTCTGCCAAATGACGAACATAGTGACTATGAACATTTAATGACGATTGCTGGCAATTCGGGCAATGGGAGCCTTTAACTTCAAGGTTCTAACGATCTCAGTTGTCTCGGCATTCATCGTTACAATCTGCAAATGTGATGCGCAATGCATGAGCAAGGGAAACATGAAAACCTCGACTGCTACGAACCGGACACTTGCAATCTACGCAGACATAGAGTAAATTGGAAAAATGTCACCATTTAAGCAATAGTGAATATAAGAAGGTCGTGCCGTACCCTAGCTCACCTGTTACGGCCGCTACCCTATTCTTCGTTGTCATTTGTGGTTACTTCGTCTTGATTTCACTTTCGAAAGTTACATCTGTGGGCATACCGGGTTTGAGATTCCCGTCTGCATTATTCACAGATAACTCCACTGCATACACAGTCGTCTGCCGTCCTTCTTTCGTTTGAACATTCTGTGGGGTGTATTCAGCTTGATTAGCGATGCGTGTGACTTTTGCCGTGAAAGTTTGATTCGGGAATGAATCGACGCTCAAGCTGGCTTGCTGGCCAAGACTGATTTGTCCATATTGTGTTTCTGGAATATAAACTGTCACTTTCAATGTGTCGAGTTGTCCGATAGTTAATGCAGTCATGCCCGCTTGAATCACTTCACCCGGTTGAATACTGCGAGTCAAGACAACGCCATCCATTGGTGCTGTGATCGTCAGTCTATCAATCTGTGTGTTGATCGAATCCAAATTAGCTTGCGCCGCCAAAACCGCAGCTTGCGCTTGTTGCAATGCCGACTTGGCTTGGTCAACCATTTTGGATGCTGCCACAACTTCTGGCGAATCAGCGCCGGTTTGCAAAGCGCGCAAGGCATCCATCGTTGAGTTATAGTTTTCCTGCCAGACAGCTACGTTTGCGCGTGCCGCCAATACATCTTTTGCACTTTGAGTGGTCAGTGCACCATCATACGCCTTTTGCGCGTTTTGAAGATTTGTCCTGGCATTGTTATAAATTGCTTGAGCTGAATCATGCAATGACTGGCTATTGGAAGCCTGGCTGGTGCTATTCAAAACATTTTGCGCAACCTGAAATTGAAGCCGTGCCTGATCCAACTGTTCCTCGGCGTTGAGAAAATCAGCGCTGGAGGCTTGACTCTCTACATCGGATAATTTCGTTTGCGCATCAGCCAAAGATTGTTTTGCCGCGTCCACATTGGCTTGCGCGGCTTTGATCTGTTCCTCCTTCGAGAAATACCAAATCGGTTGATTGAATTGATCAGGTTTTGGTCCCTTCCAAAAATCGAGACGAGACGATTGATCCGCCGCCAAGGCATTCGATAACGTCAAGTCATACTGTACTTGAGCCGCGGCTAAAGAATCCTGGGCAGTCTGCACGCTGGCGTTCGCGGAATCCAGCGCGGCTTGTGCGGACTTCTTTTGGGACTGAAGCAAACTATCGTCGAGGCGCAGAAGCGGATCGCCCGCTTTGACAGAATCGCCTTCGCTGACATTCACTTCAACGACGCGTCCAGATAACTCCGGTGCAATGGCGATCTCGGTCGCTTCGATCTGACCCGAAGCCTGGATCGCCGTGCTATTGGCTGTTCCGCAACTGACGGTTAAAAGCGCAAGCAATAATGTAATGATGATGGTGATTTTTTTCATGATGTTCTCCTTGCTCAATTTATTTTTTCATCGCAGATATAAAAACATCTTCGAGCGATGGCTCGATAACAGACACTTGATCAACCTGAATATTTGCGCGGCGAAGTTCCTCAGTGATCGATGTGCGAAATCTTTCGATGTCCGGCGCGACCACATGTACGAGCGCACCATAGAGTTCGACTTCTTCGAGTGGAAGTGTTTTGTTGGTTTGCATTTCACGCAATACTTTCACCGCTTGCGGCGCGTCGGACGGTTCGAGCTCCAGTACTTTGCCGCGCATCATTTTGCTTTTGATTTCCTCGGCGGTACCATACGCGATGAGCTTGCCATGTTGAATAAATGCGAGACGATGACAATGCTCGGCTTCGTCCATGTAATGCGTTGTTACAAAAACAGTAATTCCTTCGCTGATCAATTGATATAACAAATCCCAAAATGCGCGGCGGGAAAGCGGATCAACACCCGCGGTTGGTTCATCCAGAAAAAGCACTTCGGGACGATGAAGGATTGCCGCGCTCAACGCTAATCGCTGGCGCCATCCGCCTGATAAATCTTTGGTCCTGCTATTCTCGCGTCCTTCCAGTCCAGCCATCGAAAGCGCTTCTTTAATTCGCAATTGAAGTTCCGAATTGGAAAGTCCGTATGCCGCGCCATAGAAATTCAAGTTTTGCATGACGGTCAGGTCGTTATATAAGCTGAATCGCTGTGACATATATCCGACACGCGGACGAATCTTGCTGGTGTCACCATCCACTTTCATGCCGAGCACTTCAATGGAACCAGATCTTGGCTGCATCAATCCCAGCATCATGCGGATGGTGGTTGTCTTCCCTGATCCATTCGGACCGAGGAAGCCGAAGATCTCGCCATGATTTACTTCAAAGTTAATTCCATTCACAGCGGTGAAGTCACCGAAACGTTTCGTTAAGTTGTTCACTTCTATAGCAGGTTGCGCAGAATTCATTTCATCTCCGATGGCGGCAGTTGGTAATTGGTAATTACCATCAATCAAGCGCCTTCCTCACAAACATCAATGAGAACGTGCCAATGATGATTCCAAGAATCGCCAGCGCCAGCACGTTTGGCCAAAGCACATCCAAGCCTGCGCCTTTGAGCAAAATGCCGCGTAAGATAGTCAGCCAATGATGAGCAGGAATCACGTTTGCAAATATTTGCAACGCCTTCGGCATACTTTCCACGGGCGCGGCATAACCGGTGAACATGAAGTCCACCATGCCAACCAACAGCACGAGCAGAAACGCTTGATGCTGTGTCTTTGAAATAACTGAAACAACCAACCCTTTGCCAAGTTCGACCAACAGATAACCGATTGCTAAAATCAGTAGCAATGGCAGTGATCCGCGAACAGGAACGCCAAATGCGAAATGCACCATTGACAGCATCAATAGAAAATCTGCAAAGCCGATGATGATCACAGGAATGGATTTCCCAATGATGATCTCCATCGAAGAATAGGGCATGACTAAAAGTTGTTCCAGCGTCCCAAGCTCGCGTTCGCGTGAGAAAGCCAACGCCGCGAAGAGCAGAACTGTGAATTCGAGCATCAGTCCCAACTCAGCGGGCGTGGTATAGAGCGCTTCGCTCAAGGCTTCGTTGAACCAGACTCGCAGACTCGGGTTGAAGCCTGCGAAATCGGTCGGACTCAAGCCAAGGCGTTGGATGACGATGCGTTGATCCCAATCCTGCGCCAAACCCTGGACTGCGCGTTGTGCGGCCAGCGCAGGCGTTTCCTCCGATCCGTTCAAGATGACTTGGATGGCGGGATGTCCATTTGCTGAATTCATCTCATCCCCGAAGTTAGGCGGGATGATCACTGCCGCGTAAACTTGTCCGCGTTCCATCGCAGATTGAATCTCGGCCATGTCATTTACATATTGCGGCTCGCTGAATGTCTTTGTGTTCTCGAATGTGATTACCAATGCGCGGCTTTCAGGTGTGCGGCTTTGATCGAGGATCATCAGCGGCAGATTCGTGATCGGCCGTGATGTCGCCCAACCGACCAACAACAATTCCGACGCGCCGCCAATCAGCATGAAAGCTGGCAGCCACCAATCATTACGAAGGTGAATGAATTCCTTGATAACTAAAGACCAGATTCGTTTTAGCATTAATTTTGGTCTCCAAAATCTCTAAACACAAAGTACGCGACACTTGCACCTGGCGCAAGTGCAGGTGAGGAACACAAAGGATGAATTTGTTTTTTCTTCGATCTCTTCGCGAAGCACCCTGCGGGTTGTATCCTTTGTGGTTAAAGAATCTTTCGTACTCATCCCAACTTCTTTCTAAAGAACAACGCCGCCACCCCAGAATATGCCGCGCCCAGAATAATCAGCATCACCGCATAGGGCCAGAGCACATCCATTCCCACGCCGGGCAGAAATACGCCACGCGTGATGATGGCATAATGTGTGCCGGGCAGAAACAGCGATTCTAGGCGCGCTTCTTCGGGCATTGCAACCAATGGGAAGAAAATGCCTGTGAGAAAGAAGCCGGGAAAGAAGACCAACAGGAACGAGAGCGCCAGCGCCGCGGCCTGCGTCTGCATGAAGACGCCAATGATCATGCCCATGCTCAAGACTGCAAACATGAACAGTGCAGAGAGTCCAAAGAACAGCAGAAAATTTCCGTTGAACGAAATATGGAACCATGCAATGGATAGCAGTGGAATCAAAATCACATTGATCAATCCAACAACAATATATGGAATAATTTTTCCAAGTAATAATTCGGTGCGGCCAATCGGCGTGGCGAGCAATTGTTCGAGCGTGCCATGTTCGCGTTCGTGCGCCAGTGTCAGCGCGACGGATAGCGCGGGGAATCCAAGTACCATCGAAAGCAATCCGGGGATCAACGCGTTGCGCGCTTTCAAATCTGGATTGAACCAGGTCTGCGTACGTACATCCAACGGCTGCAAAGTATCGAGCGTAATTCCCTGTGCACGCAGTTGGCTTGCCAGTGCACCGTTGATAAATTCCTCGGCGCGCTGTGAAATGTGCTCCACCGCGAACTCGCCGCCCTGTGGCTCCGTCCCGTCAATAATGACTTGTATCGAAAGTCCTTTCAACGATTGCAGGTCGGCGGCAAAGCCCGGCGAGATAATGATCGCGGCTTTGATCTGTCCGTGCATCATCATCGAATTGATTTGATCCATGCTTGTGGCGGACGCGTATAAGTCCAAATCCTGTCCGGCGGTGATCTGCTGAATAAACGCCTGCGACGTTTGGCTATGATCGAAATCCAGCACGGCAATCGGAATGTGTTTCAGGTCAACTGTCAGCGCATAAGCCATCAACAATAAAATCAACGTCGGCGTGAACAATACCAAAATCAGCGTGATTCGGTCGCGCACGATGTGATTGAATTCTTTGCGGGTCACAGCCCAGATATGTCGCAGTGACACTATGCCTCCAACTTTCGAATCAACGAGATAAACGCTTCTTCCATTCTTGCTGGCGCAATACGAATACTTCGATATGCCAAATTATTTTCCTTGAGGACTTGTTCGATCTCAGGCAGGCGACGCGTTCCAGAATCGACCAGCAGATGAATCGACTCGCCGTATGTTTGCGCTTCACGGACTCCGTTAAGGCTGGCTACCGTTTTCAAAGCCCTTTGCCAGTCTGCAGGTTGAACCTCGATAATCTCGCCTTCGAGTTTTTCTCTGATTCGCTTTGGCGAATCACACTCGACGAGTTTTCCCGCGTACATCAGCCCAACGCGCGAACAGCGATCGGCTTCATCCATGTATGGCGTGCTGACAATGATGGTCGTACTTTGCAAATGCAGTTCGGTCAGGATGTTCCAAAACTCGCGGCGTGAGATGGGGTCAACGCCAGTGGTTGGTTCATCTAACAATAAAATTTCAGGTTGGTGAATCAACGTGCAAGCCAATGCCAATTTCTTTTGCATCCCACCCGAAAGATTCGCGGCGCGGCGCGACTTGAATTCGGTCAAGCCAGCAAACGTCAGCAAACGTCGTGTGCGCTCGGCCATATCTTTATGCGCGACATCGAACAACTCAGCAAAGAATTGCAGATTCTCCAACACGGAGAGTTCGCCATACAAACTGAATTGTTGCGCCATATAACCGATATGTGGTTTGATGGATTCAGCTTTCTCTTTCAAATCGAATCCCAGAACAGTTGCATTGCCATCGGTGACATCAAGTAATCCAGCCAATAAACGCAACGTTGTCGTCTTGCCCGCGCCATCGGGACCAACAAGACCAAATAGTTCGCCTGCTTCGATGGATAAAGTTAATCCATCCACTGCGCGTGTTTTCTTGAACTCGCGTTTCAAGTCATTCGTTTCAATGATTGAAGTCATCTCACCATTCACCGATCACTGATAACTAGGTTACTTTTTCGCGGCGCGGATGATCCACAACACTAACAGCGCACCGAGGAATGGTTCCATAGCCACGCCGAGATTTCTCAAGGTAGTGGAAAATCCCATGGCGGGAATCACATACCAATCCATCAAGCCAACGATGATTGCTGTTACGACTGTGGCAATGTAATCGCCGCGCACACCCATGGGACGTTTATTCTTCCAGATTGGTCCCGCCAGCCAACCCGCGATCAATCCAACAACAATCATTGCAACGATCAAAATTACGACGGTCATGTTTTGCTCCTTTTCCTTTGTATAAATTATTCAGGATGAAATGCCACCATCGGCATCATCTTTCCAATACGTTCTGGCGCATCGCTATTCGGTTTCATGCGTTCGCCGAGAAACAACTCACTTAATTCACTGAACGCTATCGGATGCTCACGTGCATATGTGTTCAAGTGTTCGATGGATTCTTCCATTGAAATGAATTCTGCTTTTGATTGAAATTTACGCCCGTGAATCTGAACTGTAACTTGCGGTGTTTTGCGGATGTTTTGATACCAATCCGATTTCTCAGCCCAGCCGGAGACAACATAATAAGTGTCAGTCGTTTTATCATGTTGAACCACTTCGATCACGGTTTGGCGTGGCAATCCGCTTTTTCTTCCGGTATGAACCAACATCAAGAAACGGTCACCCAGCATAGGGTCCAGATGGAGGCGGAAGAGCCAGATGGGCATGCGCAGACCGAGGCGCAGCATCTTTCCAGGTGGGACATCAACAATAGACCTCTTCATACAAAGTTCACTCCTTATAAAATACTGACCAGTCAGTCAGTTAATGGCTTAAAAAAAATAGCGCTATGGCGCTATACTTTGGCTTGAACTCCTTCTAACAGGAGTTTCATTCCAGAGCGGATGTGCCGTTCAGGATCAATGGCACTGTTATCATAAGCCCAAAGCAGGATCGTACCCTCGATGATGGCGCTTCCTGCGATGGCAACCTCCCGCGCGTCTACAGGACGAAATTCGCCTGAGTCGATACCGCGTTGAACGATGGGGATAAAGACATTCAAATAGCCGTTAATATAATCCTTCAAAGCTCTGCGAACAAGCTTGTTGCGAAAGGCGAGCGCCAGGAAGTTGTAAATGATGGGGATGAGTCGGAGCATCCCTATGATTTCACCAACAACCATATCGGTTAGTTTCATGATCGTTTCCGACGCGCTCGCCTCATCGTGCTTCAAGCTTTCCAGTTCCTTGAAGGACCGTTGGAAAATCCGATCCAGGATGGCAAAGATCAGATCTTCCTTGCTTTTGAAATAAAGATACAGCGTTCCTTTGCTGAGGCCGGTCTCTTCAGCAATATCATCCATGCGCGCCTGATCGAAGCCTTTTTTGGTGAAGACGCCTTCAGCGGCATTCAGGATTTGGGTTTTACGTTCATCACTAACGTTGGGGCGGGGAGACATAAGTTCTCGTTTGTTTAATATATGACTGACTGGTCAGTTATATTGTAGCATAAAAGTTTGATGTGTCAAGGGCGCGAAGTATTTCGTTTGAAAAAATCCTGCGAAAGCAGTGTGACTGATCTAAAAACTCAGCAACAAACTGGCCCATGGCTAAGAGGCTGGAGCTGCCGCTCTGACCAAATCTCGGAAAGGTGAGCGCGCTGGCGTTTCTCAGTTACATGAATTCCTCAACAAAAGTGATCATACGTTGAGAAGTCAACGATTCAAGGATATTTGATCCGTAATCTAGTACAAACCTAATTGTTCTAGTGCAAACATTATTATTTTACGGAAATGTGATCTGTCCCTGTGCTTCACGTGCGGCCCAATACCATACACTGCCCCAGCTATAGGAGTGAGCATATATAGGATCAGAGATACTATTGGCATCATTCATGCGGCGAATAACGACTCCCAGATCCCAATACGCATCAGGGACACCGTCGCCGTTTGTATCGGCCGCTTCCGCGGGTGGAAGGTTCTTGACTTCTGTCGGCGGGACTTCATTTGGCCCCTGAGAATGCTGAACCCATGTATACGCTTTGTGACCAGTAAAATTATTACA
>JAJYOH010000243.1 GCA_021796315.1 Chloroflexota bacterium | reverse complement strand
GACAGACCGTGCTCGCTCTTGGCTCCGGCGCGGGACTCGACTGCTTCCTCGCCGCGAAAAAAGTCGGCGCGACGGGACACGTCATCGGCGTGGACATGACTCCCGAAATGATCGAACGCGCCACGTCCAGCGCGAAGCGGTTGAATCTCGACAACGTGGAATTCCGTCAGGGTTATCTCGAAGATTTGCCGGTCGACGCGGACAGCGTGGACGTCATCATTTCAAATTGTGTCATCAACCTTTCGCCCGATAAATCCAAAGTTTTTGGCGAAGCCTTCCGCGTGCTCAAACCCGGCGGCAGACTTGCTGTATCTGACATTGTCACCGACGGCCCATTGCCCGATGCGATCAAAAAAAGTTTGAGTGCATGGGCGGGATGCGTGGCGGGCGCGGTCGAAGCGAAGGATTACATCGGCATGATGGAAACGGTCGGCTTCACGGACATTTCAATCAACCCCGTCTTCTTTGACAAGGAGACTGTTGACTCCGCATTGGATGATATGAAAGACGCCATCGAACTCAAGACCATCGCTCGTGAGGATGTCTACAAGGCCGTCTTCAGCGCCAAGATCACGGCATACAAGCCCGTGTAGTAAAACAAGGTGACAGTCACTTTTAAGAAGTGACTGTCACCTGTTTCGGAGTAAAAGTGGATGAACGCCAGCGAGACCGACTTCCAGCAAATCTACGAAACCTTTCAGCCAAAAATCCTTCGTTATCTGACGCGCCTGGCGGACGAGCAAGATGCGGAAGACCTGACGCAGGAGACGTTCGTCAAAGTGCACCAGTCGCTGGGAAGTTTTCGCGGCGAGGCGCAACTGTCCACGTGGATTTACCGAATCGCCACGAACACCGCGTTGGACAAAATGCGCCAGCCGTCCTTTCAGCGGGTGGAGCAGGTGTCCATCTCCGATGAAACCGACAAAGCGAAGATTGCCGACAGACAGAAGCCTCCCATCGAAAAGGAACTTATTCGGGACGAAATGAACGACTGCATTCGGGGCTACATCGAAAAACTTCCAGATGACTACCGAGCCGTACTGGTGCTGAGCGAGTACAAAGGAATCAAGAACAGCGAAATTGCCGCAATCCTCGGCGTCTCGTTGGATACCGTCAAGATCAGGCTTCATCGGGCAAAGGCAAAATTGAAGGAAAAACTCGAAGCCAATTGTGAGCTGTACTGGATCGAGGAAATGCCGTGTAGCGTGAAAGCGGCTGCGCGATAGGGATGTATCCTTTTCTGTCCTGCTCCGTCTATAAGGTCAGAAAGGAAACAATATCATGAAACTCGACAATCGAATTGGAGAATTGATCGCGGTCGGAGCGTCCATCACCGCGAACTGTCAGCCGTGCTTGCAGTATCACGTCAAGAAGGCTTCGGAAAGCGGAGCCGACGAACAGGAGATCGCGGACGCGGTTGAAATCGGCAGAATGGTCCGAAAAGGCGCGTCAGCCAAAATGGACAAGTTCGCCGCGAGCCTTGGCCAAGCTGTCCCCTCCGCCGCGGGCGAAGCGGCGGAGGGGTGCGGGTGCAGTTCCTGAACCGACCCATCTTCACAGGAGATAAACGTGAAATCCTAAACCTGCCGTTTGAAATTCCCATCTTTGAAATCCTGCTGATCGCGTTTGGAGTGCTCCTTTTGGTGCGCGCCTTCAAGAAGCCGGAAACGAAGATCGAATGTTGTCTATAAAGATTAAGGAGTTGAATTCATGTACATCGAAAACGGAAGAGACCTGTTCCGAGGCATCCTGATCCTGATTTCCGCCGCAATTGCTTATTGGGTTGATCTCACCGCCGGGCTTGCGCTTGCAATCTTCGTAGGCATTTTGACCTTGCAAAGCGTCTTCACCGATTGGTGTCCGGTAGATCTGGTCCTGCGGCCCATAGGACTGAAAAAGAAACTGGAGAGCAAGCGATAGCGCGGATTCCCTTTGAGTCTGGCTGGAGACGACGCACGTTTCCGGCCAGTGAATGGACAGCGCGGTATCGCGGACATTATTATGGTTTGCAATAACGCGGTTCGGGAACTTCACGAAACAAAGCAATAACCATAAAGAGGCCCAGGATGATATTCCTTGGTCTCTTCGTTTTTCTAATCGGCAGGAACAGCGTCAACTGCAGGCAAAGCATCGTGATCGGGTAAAACACTTTCCGCGTTACGAATGGCAGGTATAAAATATCCGCTCAGACCGACGAGAAATGCACAGATGCCGCACAAAAAGAACAGAAGCGCTATCCCGCTTCCAGATCCGGACCCGAACACGGAACCAAAAATATGGGCCAGGCCACTCCCTGAATTTTTCATGGCGGGCTCCAGAACAAAGTCTGACAGAGTCCCGCCAATGATGGGAGAAATGGGGTTGGTAAACCAGGCGATCAGACGGCGAGCAGAAAAGACACGTCCTTGTAAATCGGGAGCAACTTTCGCCTGCCAGATGGCCTGATTGGAAGCATTAACAAGCGGAGAAAACAAACTACCGATCAATGCAGTGGGAATCCAAATCGGCAATCCGCGGCCCAAACTAAAGAGGATCATGCCTCCCATGCTTGTCAGCATCCAACCCAATAATACGCCATGAACGCGTTGTTTAAATCCGCCCCAAGCGCTCATGATAACTCCTCCAATAACCATACCGATCGATGCGGCCGATTGAACCGAACCAAGAGCGATTGTGCTTTGATCTGTGCGCGCCAAGATCATCGGCGCCAAAACATTGAAGGCAATCCCACTAAATAGATTACCGAAGAAGAACACCATTTGCAGGCCGAGGAGACTGGGGCGCTCAAAGATATATTTGAAACCGAACCAGGCCTCCTTCAAAAAGCCTCCTTTGGATTGCTGTCCCTCTGATGTGGGCGGCGGTTGAGGGATAAAAACTGCTGCCAAGGCAAGAATGGCTGTTCCAAAGGTGATCGAATCGATCAGTAGAATCCCGCCAATCTGAATAAGCGGAATCAACATTCCAGCCAGCAGCGGAGCAACCACGCCTGGGCCCGCCTCGATCAACGACATCATGCCGTTGGCCCGCCCATATTGTTCCTTGGGAATCATGACACTGATCGCAGCCGAGTAGGCCGGCCATTGAAAAGTCGTGCCAATGCCTGATACCGCCACGGCCAAGTAAAGATGCCAGTATTGCAAGTGGCCTGTCGTGTACAAAATAAACAAACTCAAGGTAGCCAGCCCGCTTGCGATGTCACTGATCATCATCATCAGCTTGCGGTTGTACCGATCCACCATCACGCCCGCAATCGGAGACATGATCAGGAAGGGTGTGATGTACGCCACCTGCACCAACCCCATTGCAGTCGCGGATTTAGTCTGCTGATAAATGTAGATCGTCATTGCAAAGGCCGTCATACCGCTGGCCAGGAACGAAATGATCTGCCCCAGCCACACAATGGTAAAACCGAACATGCCGCTGGGGCGTTTTGTTACATCAGACATCTGGTTACACTCAGGTAGTAAAAGCACATGGTAATCCTGTCCTTTCTTAGAAGTTGGATTCTAAAGTGATACGACATCAGAAGATTCGCCCACGAAATGATCAGCCAGCAAAGAACTGATGCCTGGCACGGATAAATAAATGGCGCAGGCCAACAACATTCCACCTGCCACAAAAAACACCGGCGAGATATTCCAGCGTAGCACCGCACCGGAAATTGCCTGTGAAAGCGGCACCAACCCCAGGTTGGCGAGCACGATCATACTCATCAGGCGTCCGAGCATTTCCTTGGGCGAATTGCGCTGTAGCCCGGTAATCAACAAAATGCTTATGTAGCCATTCAGCACGCCCAAGATGAACATATCCACAACCGCTACTCCAGTATGGTTGATCCATACCAGTGCACCAAGTCCCACACCGAACAACACGAACATCACGACCATCAAAATCTTGAAGAGCCGTTTCGATAATTTCGGCAGTACACCTGAAAGAATCACGCCCAACAAGTTACCGCCGGCAAAGCCTGAAATGATCAGGCCATAAGCCGCAGCGCCTTCGGGAAAGCGCGTATCTGCAAGATAAGGCACGCCGACAATCACAGGGCCGCCAAATGCAAAGTTAGCTACCGCGATCAGGATGAACACTGTGCGCAATACCGGGTCCCTGAACATAAAGACGATCCCCTCCCAAATCGATTGAAACACGCTGACAACTTCTCCATTTTTGGGCGCAGCTGCAACGACTTCGCCTCCGGACTTCATCATCCACAATGTGATTACCGAGACTGCAAAGGTCAGCGCATCGAAAGCAATAGCCAATCCGATGCCGACTCTTTCATTCGGGAACATGGCGATCATTATCCCGGCCGCGGCAGGCCCTATAAACCCGATCAGTTGCATACTCCCCTGCATCAACGAATTGCCTGTTTGCAAATCTTCAGACGGTACAATCCGCGGAGTAATCGACATTGCAGCAGGCTCAAATACGCCCGAAAAGATCCCAGCCGCCAAGCTATACACGTAGATCATCCATACCTGCAACGTACCGGTCAATATCTGCGTTGCCAGCGAAGCCGAGAGAAACAGTCGGATAAAATCCGATATAAGCATTACTCTACGCGGTGAGATGCGGTCAGTGATGGCGCCGCCAATCAAGGTAAAGATTGCGCGTGGAATCCCCGCTAATGCCATGACCGCACCTAGCGCCAGTGGATCACCGGTCATTTGCAGCACCAGCCAAGCCATCGCGATCATGTTGAACTGGTCGCCGAGCAGCGATGTGCCCTGGCCGATCCAAAGCAGGAGGAAGTCGCGAATTCCAAATACCCGCTTCATCGGATTAGTTGTGGCGATAGATTGAGCAGTTGTTTCGGTCATGAAGTCTCTGCGATGTTTTGATACGTACTCTAATATTTGTATTTCTAATACGTATTTATTCAACGTAAATTTCAACGTGCTCGCCGTCTTCTTCATCGACCACATCGATGATCTTGCCTGTCACGCCGGAACGCAAAGCATCCATCATCTGAGACATGTCCACGCCTTCCACTTCGGGGGCAAAATGCGCGCCGATCTTCATACCGGCATCGATCAACCCAAGTGGAATCTGCACGGATGCTTTTGAACGACCTGTCACAGTATCCGTCACACGGATGCGAAGCCAATGCCCTGCTCCCGCCGTGCGAGACGGGCTCTGCCCGCCCGGGCCGCGCCGTCCCTCGCTCAGGGCTGCCAACAATTTAGCGCCATCTTCGGCGCTGATCTTCCCCTCTTCGATCATCTTCAGAATTTTCATTCGTTCTTCTGCGTTTGCCATAACTGCCTCCTACCCGATATAAACCTGCACTCTATCGCCGCCTTGGCCCTCGTCCACGTTCACGATCAGCGGCTCCTTGGATGAAATGCCATCAGACACGAGTCTGATGACTTCATCCAAGTTTGTATTTCCCAAGCCCTCAATGTTGTGTCCAAAATTACGCAAGAACCAGCTCACCAGCCCAAGAGGAAGCGGAAAGCCGAGTGTGATATTACGCGGCCACTCATCTTTGCCCTGTTCCACTTTTACATACAACCAGCGTGAAGTCCGACTGCCGGCGAATAAAGCCAGCAGCAATATACCGAATAAAAGCGGCATCCACGCACAGAAAAACCAAAAACCATAATTGGATGTTTGCACGAGTGAATAAAGCCAATAAGATGCAAGGACAGTGATGACAACGCCAAACCACAGCGGGATCCGCCACAGACGCTTGGCCTTGTGTGCAACCTCTTCGAATTCAGGTGCATTGGCTTTTGAGGATGTTGAATCCGCTTCGGGCCCGGACGAGGAGGCGGGCGCCGCTTCGATGATCTCCATCTCCACGTCAGATTCTTCCAGAGCTTTGATCAGCTTCATCGCTTCTTCCGCGCTGATCTTGCCATCTTCGACCATCTTAAGAATCTGTTTCTGCTCTTCAGAAGACATTATGAGCCTCCTTCAAGGGCGGCCAATAATTTATCGGCCTCTTCAGATGTTATCTTTTTCTCCTGGAGCATTTTCAAGATCGTCATCCGTTCTTCATCCGAAACTCGTTGGCTGGCTTCGGGAGTACCAGAGGCATCGAAGCCAAAGTTCCAACGCCGCGACTTTGACTCTCGATGCTGGATTGGCGGAATTGGAGGGATCGGGGGAATGGGAGGAATTGGCGGGATACTATGCCGTACTTTACGCTCCACAGCAATGAATTCGGCCCGATGTATTTTGTGTTCGGCAGCGCGAATCTTCTTCTCGGCGCGACGAGTGGCCGCTTCAACTTTACGCCGCACTTTTTCGGAAATATCGCCAACGGGCATTCCCCTGCCGGCGTTCATACTGATCTTGCTGACGTTTTCCATTTTCATTTCGCCGCCAATCGATCCGGTCAGCGCGACATTGCCACTCAGGTTTCGTAAAAGCACATCGCCGCCAACAAGGGAAAGCTCAATTGAGCCGGTAAGGTTCTCCATTTTTAGATCACCGCCAATGTGACCAATGACAAACTCTGCACCGCGCGGCACGGAGAGTTTCAAATCGCCTCCACACGATATGCTGACAGATTCGTTGTTCTGCCCCATTTCATCCAGATCGTCGCCATCTATCGCGATTTCATTCCGCTCCCAACCTGCAACTAACAAATCACCACCAATGAGTTCGATCTCGATTTCAGGTTCAGGGCCGATGGATAAAGTTCGAGTGGTCATGATTCACTCCTCACCGCGCAAAATCCGCATGGCATCATCAGGTGAAATCTTGCCTGCATCCAGATCTTCAAGAACCACGCGCCGTTTCTCATCGCTGACTTCAGGCGATTCATCCTTGCCAGGCTCGTAACCCAAAGCACGGATTACTTCATGCAAACGATTCCGAATAGTTGGGTACGAAATACCCAACTCGGTTTCCACACGAGTCAATTTGCCTTCACAGCGCACGAACGTGAAGATAAAATCAAGTTGTTCCTGAGACAAGTTTGCAAAATGTCCCGCCGCGAAACGGCCTTCCACAACCGTTTCACAAGACGGGCAATGCAACCGGGTTACATTCATCTCATTTTTGCAAACCGGACAAAGCGTAAGAGCAGGATACATTGGGCCTCCTTGCTAATTTTAGAAAATCTGGCTTGTTTTTCTTGAACTAAATATTGAAATTCTTGAAATTATATTTCAATTTATGAGGATATTATAATTATTAAATTGATAATGTCAAGGGTGTTTGGTGCATTTTCAATGGAGGCTTCATGATTCGTGCACTTTTCTACCTACCAGGCTCCCCTCTCCGCACAGATGTGATTCCCGAGCAATTTTCAAAGCTTTTGCAGAACCGCAAAGGTCTGCTTTGGGCGGATTTTGTTGACGAAGCTCCGGAAATTGCCGAGCCTGTTTTAAAGGGCTTCAATTTTCACTCTCTCGCCATCGATGACGCCCTGC
Source organism: Chloroflexota bacterium (assembly GCA_021796315.1). Next base: position 1,065 of record JAJYOH010000243.1, on the reverse strand, counting down.
AGGAAACTCATGTCCCAAAATTGGATGACTGGAACGATTACCTGTATATCGTTCTGAATTACATGCACGCCAAAAGCGCCGGCGAAGATTAGGAAACTGAAATTGACGAGCTGGACATTTTTCTCGGGCCCAACTACATCGTCATGCACCATGATCACGCGATCCCCTCTCTCGACGCAGCGTGGAATTCATGCCAACGGGATCCGCGCCATGTCCAGGAAGGAGCCGATCATTTGCTGTACAAGATCGTGGATAACATCGTCGCGGACTACATGCCCATCGTCGAAAAAATTGACGAAGCCATCGATCAGATCGAGGACGAGGTCTTCGATTGTTCCCATCAAAGGTTTTAAAAATTATGTCGGAAACGCCTTGACACAGAACAATTGTTCATGTTATTATGTTAGCACAAATGAGCGATTTATGGTTCTGAATTTCAGAACCAATCTAGCTCAGGAGGCTTGAATGATGATGGTTCGAAAAAGCAAAGGTCTGGGTGAGCGCCACCAGAAGATCCTGGATTTTATCCAGGAGTATCAGCGTGAGCATAAACATCCCCCGTCAATTCGCGAGATTGGGGAAAATTGCGGGATTTCTTCCACTTCAGTTGTTAATTATTATCTCGATCAACTGGAAAAATCCGGCCACATCGAGCGGGACCGAAAGATATCGCGTGGCTTACGCATCACAGGACAATCCCCAATCGGAGAAATGTTCCGAGTGCCTGTTCTTGGACGTATTCAAGCCGGTGAACCCATCCTCATCCCTTCTTCGGACTTTTCCACCTTTGACGCTGAAGACTCGGTCGAAATTGCATCCTCGCTGATGCCGGCCCGCGAAAAGGGAAAAGAGTTATTCGCACTTCAAGTGCAGGGCAATTCAATGATAGACGCCATGGTCAATGATGGCGACATTGTCATACTGAAGCCGGCACAGGATGCAAAAAACGGTGATATGGTCGCCATCTGGTTATCGGACAAAAACGAGACAACCCTCAAGTATTTCTATAAAGAAAAAGATGGCTTCCGTCTCCAACCTGCCAATCCAACTATGAAGCCTATTATG
>JAJYOH010000242.1 GCA_021796315.1 Chloroflexota bacterium | reverse complement strand
GGATTTGATGATCCGCATCGACGAGATCCGCAAGCCAAACGCGATTGTCAGCACGAACACTTCCGGCATCCCGGTCAAAGCCATTGCCGAGGGCCGCTCGAAGGATTTCAAAAAACATTTTCTTGGGACGCATTTCTTCAATCCGCCGCGCTATTTGAAATTGCTGGAGATCATCCCCACAGCCGACACGGATAAGGAAGCGGTCAAGTTTATTTCGCAGTTCGGCGAAGCCCGTCTTGGCAAAGGCATTGTGCTTTGCAAAGATACCCCGAATTTCATCGGCAATCGCATGGCCTTTGGAACGGGCGCATTTGGGTTGGATTTCATTCTCAAGAACGGCTACAGCATTGATGAAGTGGACGCTCTTACCGGACCTTTAATGGGTCGGCCAAAAACAGCCACATTCCGGCTGATAGATTTGGTCGGCATTGATGTGTGGGATCATGTTGGACGAAATCTTGCGCCGCTGATTCCGTACGACAAGCTTGGTCAGGAATACCTCAAAGCTGAAGCGCCGAACAAATTAATCGGGACCATGATCGAACGCAAGTGGCTTGGCAATAAAACCAAGATCGGTTTTTATAAAGAAGTTCGAACCGATAGCGGCAAGGAATTCTGGGCCTTGGATTTGAAAACACTTGAGCACGTCGCGCCGACCAAGCCGCGCTTTGACTCGGTCAAGGTTGCCAAGGAAGTAAACGAACTTGGCGAGCGTCTCAAGGTTTTTCTGAATGCGGATGATAAAGGTGCAAAGCTTGTTCAGGCGCTTACTTATCAAGCTTTCCAGTATGCGTCATCCATTATCCCCGAAGTTGCCGACAGCGGAAAACCTATTGACGATGCTACTCGTTGGGGCTTTGGTCACGATGCCGGACCCTTTGAGATTTGGGATATGCTCGGTGTCAAAGACACAGTTAAACGGATGAAGACCGCAGGCTATGCTCCAGCCAAATGGGTGGACGCCATGCTGAAGTCCGGGGTGGATGCGTTCTATCAGTATAAGAACGGCGTCAAGGTCGGTGTCTATGATGTTGTCAAGCAGAAATATGTCCGCATTGCGAAGCTTGAAGGCGCAGTGACTTTGAAGGGTCTGAAGATCATCAACCAGAACGCGGGTGCGACGCTGTACGATATGGGCGACGGCGTGGCGTGTGTGGAATTCCACACCAAGATGAACGCGCTCGATGATGATATTTCCGCGATTATGACTGATGCGCTGGATCGAACTGAAAAAGATTTCACCGGATTGGTGGTCGGCAACGAAGCCGATAACTTTAGCGCGGGCGCAAATCTGTTTATGGTCGTGGTCGCTGCGCAACAGGGCATGTGGGACACACTCGATAAAGCCATTCGCGGATTGCAATCCATGAACATGCGAATGCGCTATTCGCCCAAGCCGATTGTGGTTGCGCCTGCGGGACTTGCGCTGGGTGGCGGCTGCGAAGTAACCATGCACGCATCGCGCGTGGTCGCTTCATCTGAAACTTATATCGGTCTGGTGGAACTTGGCGCAGGCGTTATTCCGGCGGGAGCGGGCACGAAAGAGATGATGCGCCGCATCATCAACCCGCCCATGAAAACCGAAAACGCAGAAGTGCTCTCGCATCTGCAGCGTGCCTTCCTGCAAATCGGTCAGGCCAAAGTTGCCACTTCCGCGGAAGAAGCACGCGACATGGGTATCCTCGGCCCGCAGGATCGCATTGTGATGCACCGCGATCATCTTTTGGCGGAAGCCAAGCGCGAAATCCTGCACATGGCCGCGGCGGGTTATCATCCGCCTGCGCCGGAAATGATTTACGCTGCTGGCCGCGATATGCTTGGTGCGTTACGCGTCGGAGCATGGATGTTCAAGGAAGGCAAGTACATCACCGAATACGATCACGTCATCGCCAGCAAACTCGCACACATCATGTGCGGCGGCGAGCTCACTCGTCCGCAGTGGGTGAGCGAACAATATATTCTCGATCTTGAACGCGAAGCATTTTTGTCACTGTGCGGCGATGAAAGAACGCAGGCGAGAATGTGGTCGCTGTTGCAGACGGGCAAGCCGTTACGAAATTAGGAGATGACTATGACGACAGATGCTGTAATTGTTTCCGCAGTTCGGACTCCAATAGGCAAAGCCAAACGCGGAGGACTTGCAACGGTTCGCCCCGATGAAATGGCGGCCACTGTTATCCAAGCCTTGCTCAAGCGGACGCCGAATCTCGACCCCGCCCAGATCGAAGATGTGATCATTGGCTGTGCCTTCCCCGAAGGTGAACAGGGCATGAACATGGCGCGCATGATTGCGTTGCGCGCCGGCCTGCCTGAGTCGGTTCCGGGCGAGACCATCAATCGTTTTTGCTCTTCGGGCGTGCAGGCCATTGCTCATGCCGCATACGCGATCCAATCCGGTGATATCGAGGTTGCGATTGCGGGCGGAGCCGAATCTATGACGCAAGTTCCGATGACGGGTTATAAGTTTTCGCCCAACCCGCACTTCGCACAAGACTTGCCGCAGTATTTTACAAACATGGGTTTGACTGCTGAAAATGTTTCCACGAAATACAAGGTCAGTCGCCAAGACCAGGATGAATTTTCTTTCAAGAGCAACCAGAAGGCAGCCAAGGCTGTTGAGTCCGGACTCTTCGATCCCGAACTCGTTCCGGTTGATGTGGAGATCACCGAACTTGGCGCGGATGAGAAGCCCGTCAAAAAGACTTTTACCGTAAAGCGCGATGAAGGTCCGCGTGCGGATACGACCATCGAAGCCCTCGCCAAACTCAAGCCAGCCTTCAAGGAAGGCGGCGTCGTGACAGCGGGCAACTCTTCCCAAATGTCCGATGGCGCGGCGGGCGCGGTTGTGATGTCAGCAGAAAAAGCAGCACAACTTGGACTTAAGCCATTGGCGCGCTTTGTCGCATTTGCAGTGGGCGGCGTCCCGCCGGAGTTGATGGGCATCGGACCAATCGTCGCCATCCCAAAAGCGTTGAGAGTTGCGGGCCTGTCGTTGAATGATATTGATCTGTTCGAACTCAACGAAGCTTTCGCCGCGCAGTCGCTGGCGGTCTTGCGCACGCTCGAAATTGACGAGAGCAAGGTCAACGTCAATGGCGGAGCGATTGCCCTCGGTCATCCGCTTGGTTGTACGGGCGCGAAGTTGACGACGCAATTGGTTTACGAAATGGGCCGTCGCAAGTCGAAGTATGGCATGGTCACGATGTGTATCGGCGGCGGCATGGGCGCGGCCGCTATCTTTGAGAATTTACAATAAGCGAATTGGGCGTTTTACGCATCACGAATCACGTATTACGTAATGCGTAAAACGTAATCCGTAAGACCACAAGGAGAAAAGAAAATGCCTCTTACAATTTCGGAACTGATGTCAAAAATGCCGGGCGCATTCATTGCGGAAAAGGCAATGGGCGTGAGCGCGATTATTCAATTTAAATTCACTGGCGCAGAGCCGGGTGAATGGAATGCCACCATCAAGGATGGCAAAGTTGCTGTAGCGCAGGGTTCTTCTGCTACGCCCCCGACCATGACTTTGACCGCCGACTCTTCCGACTACGTCAAGATTTTCACCGGCGAGTTGGACGGAATGCAGGCTTTCATGCAGGGCAAGATCAAATTAGGCGGTGACTTGAACCTGGCAATGAAGATGATGCAGATGTTCAAGATACGATAACAACAAAAACGCAACAGGCCTCCTGTGTACACAGGAGGCCTGTCTTTTTAATTTTTTATTTACGGTACAGTAACTAGAAAATCAAAACGTTGGGACACTACAAAGCCGCCCTGATAATGTGCTCCTGCCACTACTGCGACTGGCGCAACTCCGCCCGGCAGTTGTGACGTGGAACCTTTCGCTGTGAAAGTTACATAGAATGTGGCTGTTGTCCCTCGTCCGCTGTGATCGCCCTGGGCTGCAACTACATAGCGGCCTGGGAAATAAGCAGTAGGCAGGGCTGTGGCAGCCGCAAAGGGTGTGTCGCTGGTCATCTGTATTTCAACGGTGTAGGATTCGCCGACTTGCATTACAGCAGGCAGACCCTGAACCAGTGTGAATGCTGCGTTCGGTTGGGGCGCGGGTGCCGCCGCTGCTGTTGACAAAAGTACAATGGACAACAATAGAATAGTGGCGCTATGTGAAAAAAACTTCTTCATATTATTCCTTTCCTGTTCCAACTAAAACCTGCCCGAATGTTTTTTGACCGCTCGCATAAAACATTTTAGCACTGCCTAAGGGAAACCCGGTTTACAATTTGGTTAACAGTTATTGAAAAGTTATAAATGCCACTACTCCAAATACAAGAATGATCGATCCTGCGATTCTGTTGACCCAGATCATCCACTGGCTCGTGAATCTTTCGCGGAAAAATCCAACCACGGAACTTAGGGTCAGCCACCATGCGGCGGAGCCGAGAAAAACACCCAGCACAAGAAAAGCTGCAGACGAATAGTTTCCGTCTGTTCTTGAAAACCCGAGCCCTGCAAAAATTATAGTGAAAGAAATGATCGTGGCCAGATTGGTCAGTGTGAGAAAAACAGTGGATAAATATGCGCCGAGCAGTCCGCCGCGTGTTCCCTTTATTTGCGCGGCAGATTCAGCAGGCTTCGAAAAAAATGTTTGAACACCGAGATATAGAAGAAACAAACCGCCGATAAATCGAAGCCAGAATTGCCAACCATGCAAAAACGACTGAATGGCTGTCAGCCCAAAGGCGGCCACCGCACCGTAAAACATGTCGGCAGTCGCCGCACCGAGACCGGAGAAGAAGCCGCTTCTTTTTCCGTTTGCCAACGTTCGGCGGATGCAAAGTACGCCGATTGGTCCAACAGGTGCGGCGATGGCGAAACCGAGAATAAACCCTTTGATGAGAAAGTTCATGGACAAGCTTTCCGGAATGCGTCCAGGTTGCGGTTCTTAAAGATGGCGCTGAACTTCATTTCCTTCGCCGGCCTGCAAAAGTCATCAAGTATGATGCCGGTATCTGTATATTCGGCGGCGAACACCGCCTTGTTTTGTTGAATAAATGGCTTCATTTGGTCGCACCATTTCTGATGGAAGCAATCCTCTGTCAGCGCCCAGTCAAAATTGTTGACCAAATCCATTGCCTGATCGCCATCGTTTTTCAAGCCAATCGAAAGACCGCGTGCGTGGGCCTGCTCAGCCAGCCAGCGATTATATTTCAGTTGATCCTCGTAGGTCAGTGGGAAGCCAGTGTCTGTGTTGTAAGTGTCAATGTTGTCCGGCTCGATTGCGTCAAATCCTTTTGCTTTGCACATATCCAGGCGTGCCAACTTAATCGGCGCCAATTTGTCAATTTGCCTGATGTCAAGAAATTTTTCTCTGGACCAGCCCGGATAATCTTTGCCAACAACTTCTTTCGGGAATTGATTTGCGTCGGGACGCCAATCTTCGCGTGAACCAACGCTGGTGTAGCAAATCACCTTTGCTCCCTTTGCGTGCAAGGCCGCCACAACGGATGCGTCATTTTCAAATAGATCGATGTCGAAAACTTGCGCGTTCACTGATTTATCAACGGGAGTGTCGAGCTGCCATTGCCATGTTGCTCCCGGCGCGGGGCGCCATATTTGAATTTGAGTTGACGCGGTTGATGCCGCCGGTTCATCCTGGACCGGTAAGCGGGTGGCCGTTTCAGTTGTTGATGCAACTGTTTTAATGGATTCCGCCAGAGGTCCGCATGAAGCGAGTGCGAAAAGAAAGCCCGTAACCAGGCTCCGGGTAACCAATGTAACATGTCGCATTTAAGTTTTTTCCCTGTAAAAAAAAAAATAAAAGCGCATCTTCGCGATGCGCCTTTGTGATATTGAAATTCGATCGTGTCAGGCGGCCGCTGTTTCTTTGCGTTTAAACCAATTCTTCCATTCCTTATTTTCCCAGACTACCAAAATGGGCGAGGCATTAAAGATGGATGAATATGTACCGCTGAAGATACCGACCAACAGGATAATTACAAAGTGACGGATCGTATCGCCGCCGAAGAGCGCCAGCGCAAAAAGCGTGAACATCACTGTGAGTTGGGTGTTGATCGAGCGGTCAAGTGTTTGGACAATGGAATGATTGACCATCTTCTCGTATTCAACGCGGCGATAGATGTTGGCGTTTTCGCGGATGCGGTCAAACACCACGATGGTGTCGTGAACGGAGAACCCAATTACTGTCAGGACCGCGGTTAGGAAGAGGGCATCGGCTTCCCAGCCCAGGAAATAACCAAGCATGGCCTCCACGCCGAGCACCACAAAGACATCGTGGAGCATGGCGATGATGGCGGCTGTTCCATAACGAACGGGATGTTCCACTTCGCGGAAGGCGTACCAAATGTAAAGCAGGATGGCAAGGGCGGCCATCAGGATCGCAAGGCCGGCAGCATTGGTAACTTCTGCGCCTACCGAGGCCGAGACTGATGTGAAGTTTTGAACTGTTACTGTGGCGCCAGTCTTGGCTTGTAGAGCGGCAACGATTTTTCCCTTGGTGGCGTCGTCAATTTGCTTGGAAGTGATCGAATAAGAGTCGGTGCCAAGCGGCTGGATAATCATGTCGCTCAAAGATTGACCAGTGGTGGACTGGAACTGACCATAGACGGTTTGTATATCAGCGATTGACGGAAGTTTTCCTGCGAACTGAACTTCGAGCAGGGAACCGCCTCGGAAGTCAATGCCCAGAGCCAGCGGGCCTTCTTTCGTGCTGATCCAATGCATAGCCATGAAGACGACCCCCGGCACAATTACCAGCAGGGAGATCAGGAAGTAGAGATAACGATTCTTGATGATATTCATGATAGTGTTCTCCTGCTCCTAAAGCCCAAACCAGCGCGGGTGCTCGCCGAGTTTTAGGTTGTCGAGTACCAGGTGCAGATAGGTGCGCGTCACGATGATGGCCGTAAAGAGCGAGACAACCACGCCCAATGCAAGGTTGATCGAGAAGCCCTTCACCATGCTGGCGCCAAAGCTGTTGCCAAAGATGTAGAGGATGAGACACGTGATGAGTGTGGATGAGTTTGAATCTCGAATGGAAGGCCAGGCGCGGCTCCAGCCAAGGTCAATAGCCTGGCTAAGCGTACGGCCCGCGCGCAGTTCCTCTTTGAGACGTTCAAAGATCAGAACGTTCGCATCCACGGCCATGCCTATACTCAAGATAAAACCGGCGATGCCAGGCAGCGACAACGTGATCGGGACCATCTTGAAGAGCATGAAAGAGATCAAAGCGTAAGTTATCAGGGCAAGGTCGGCGATAATGCCGGGCAGGCGATAATAGAGCGCCATGAACAGAATGACCACGGCCAATCCGATTGCACCTGCTGTAAGGCTCTTGCGGACGGAGTCTTCGCCGAGGGTGGCGCCAACGGTTTGGCTTTCGACAACTTTTACAGGCACAGGCAGGGAGCCGTAGCGAAGCTGAACTGCCAATGAGTTGGCTTCAGCAGATGTAAAGCTTCCGGTGATGGAACCGGTTCCGCCTGTGATGGCACTTTGGATGGATGGCGATGAGATCACACTTTTATCAAGAACAATGGCAAGAATTTTTCCAATGTGAGATGATGTGTAATCTGCGAACAACTGTGTTGAATCGGGCTTGAGAGTGAAGGAAATCTCATAAGAGCCTGGCTTCGTGCCTACTTGTACCGAAACTGTGCTCAGAGCGGCTCCAGTCATAACGGTGTGATAAACGGTCGGTGTGGGAGTTGCAGCAGCGGCGGGGGTAGCAGAAGCAGATGCGGCTGCGCTTGGGGTAGCGGTAGCCGCGGCAGGCGTCGCGGTGGGTTGCGTGGCAGTTGCAGACTGACCGTAGTCGGTTTGGACTTTTGTTCCGATCGTAAGCGGAGTGTTGCCGGCGTCTATGAATTCAAGCAAGGCGGTTTGCTGCAAGGCGGCCACAACTTGTTCCGGGTTGGTGACGCCGGGGAATTCGGCCACAATGCGGCAATTGCCCGCAGTTTGCATGGTGATCTCGCTGACGCCCAGCGCGTTGGCGCGGTTTTGCAAAATGGTGCGCGTGGTTTCAAGATCGGCCGCTTTTACAGAAGCGCAATCGGCCACGTCGGCTTGAAGCAGGGTTTGTAGACCGCCGCGCAGGTCAAGGCCTAACTGAATATCGGTATTGCGATTAACGAGATATGTATTGTTGAGAGGGTTCTGGATCGTGATATTCTTGCTGAGATCCACCCAGAGCGAGAAGGCGATCAGGACAACGATCATCACGATCAGCCAAGTGTTTCGGCTACGATTCATGGTTTACTCCGTCCAAAAAAATACCAGCCTTTGGCTGGCGCGGCGTGATTATACTATGAACAGGAAGATTTTGGTGCTTTGCGCTGGAGCTAACAGGGCAATCGCATCTAAACTGAGCGGAAATTGGGGTAAAACTGGCTATCTGATGGAGGTAGCCATGTCCAAGAAGCCGCTGGAAGTGATCGAAGAACATTTTAGCAAAGTAACCGATCCACGCA
>JAJYOH010000241.1 GCA_021796315.1 Chloroflexota bacterium | reverse complement strand
ATTATCCTGACTGCTGAACAACTGTGTGCCGAAGTTGCATGCCAGGCTGGCCAAAGCCAAGATCAACAGCGGGTTCAAGATAATGTTTCTTTTATTCATTCTCTTCTCCTTAAATTCGGCGGTCGTCCTCGGTATTTCCGGTCACTCACGGCTGGCTACACTCGTTTGTGTCAAGCGGTGTGAGGGGAATATCAAAAGGGAACCCCTTGCAAAGTTGTCCGTACGGTGTGGTCGCGCAGCCATCCTCGATCTGCCCCACGATGCTGAGTTTATCAGCGCCAGATCCTTGCACCGTATAAGATCCGTTACCTGTCCAATGGGTGCCAAACGCGGTCACGTCATAGCTGACAGTACCCGCATCTGGGCCGGCAGGAGTGAACTCGAAAGGCAACTCCAAGCGCGGTGGTGATCCGGCAGAGAGGACTTTGATGGTAAAGGGCTGATCGAGGCTGCATATCACACCTGACCAATCCGTGCCTTGATCCTGCCATGAAGCCTTCCAGCCCTGGCCAACGTAGTAGATCACCGTGAGGGGCGAGTCACCGGTATTCCCGGTGTCTTTGAGCAGGCCGACGATGCGCTCCAGGCCGCTCCAGCCCGGCACCAGACTGCCTGCCCTCACGATTACCGCCCCTACGGCGTCCCGCTGATTTTCAAAGGTGCGCTGGTCCTTGGGCGTGGTTTCAGGAACGGTCTGCCAGTTGGCGGAGGCTTTACCGTCGCCGTCGGTCTGTGACGGGGTAATGTTAAAGTGCCCGTGATCGCTCAATCCATCCGACACCGACCATTCAAGCGGCTTGCCCTCCACCGTGCCCCTGCGCGGCAACTTGCAGTTGCCCAGATTTTCCAGCATCCAGCGGTCGATGGACAGGTAGTTGTCCCAGTAGTCATCCTCGAAGGTCAAGGTAACATCCACTCGAGTCGACCAGGGCTTGGAGCCATCGTTATGATAGATCAGTTTAGGCGTGTTTGTGACCTTCATCTTGTGACCATACAGCAGTAAAGAAGCACACACGCTCACTTGCGCGGCTTCCGCCTTGTCCAGAGGCACCTCAATGACGCCCTGCACCGCGCCTTCCACCTGACCCTGTATTTGGTCTTTGATGAAGTCGCCAATCGGATCTGCGCCGGCAGCGCTCATTATCCAGGATGCCCGTCTCGGGCCATTGATGAAACTTACATTCCTGGCTTGCTGGATCACGCTCGCTGGTAGCGGCGCCTGGGAAGAGACAGAGCCGCTACCCGAGTAAGAGACGCTATACAGCAGCAGCGTGAGCTGCAGCGGATCGAGCAAACCATCACCCCAGAGCAGATCGGAGTTTTTGGATGGAAAGCGCGCGGCTCTCTGCTTGCCAAGGGCCAGCACGAAGGCAGGCAGCACTTGCTGAGGTTCGTACTGGGCTTTGCCTGCATAGTCCGCGAATTTCTGAGTGAAGTAATCACGGGTCAAAGGATCGTTGGCACCTGATTGTTTTGCCCCCTGGTTATTCGCCGCAGTAATGAAGGAATCCAGGCTGACGTAACCACCGTCATTGAAGGCATCTGCCATCTCGGCCACCTGTGGCATGAACATCAACGGCAAGCCCTGGTCGTAGCGTGTCCCCGCCAGGGTTGCGTCAGCCTGACTTAGTGGAGGCACTCCAAAAGCCGTCATCACGCCGTTGATGTATGGGTTGAGGTTTTCTCCTGCAGCCAGAGCGTCGTAGATGATGGCGGCAACGTTCTCCACGGCTTGAGCGCTGTTGGTTGGCGCTGGGTCGGGCAAGGTCGGGGGAACCTGACTGCTCGGACTATTCTGACTGCTGAACAACTGTGTGCCGAAGTTGCATGCCAGGCTGGCCAAAGCCAAGATCAGCAGCGGGTTCAAGATCATGGATTTCTTATTCATTTTATTCTGCTCCTTTTCGGCGAATCGCCATGCTTGGCGGAGTTCAACAGCCATCCGCACATGCACGGGCCTATGTCGCTCTCCGCGGCGAAGCTGCTTATCCGAGCGCGAGTCCCAGTGCTGCCAGAATTCTTAACCTGCGCCGAGTCAAGTTTATCGAGTCCTTGTGCCATCCCTCTAAATAGCAGAATCTTCTTACAGAGACGATGCTTCTTCCAAGCTATTTCAGTCGGTTCATTATGTTGAACAGCGTCGCACCTCATGATCATAGTCTATGACCAAGTATTTCCCACAGATGAGGTACCGATAAGTATGTGAGACTCTGCGTTGTCAGTACACCATAAAGCTGGTATCAGTATAGCTTATTCTACGGATATTCCAATATTGGGATTTATTTCACAAAGAACATCATACATAGAATCGCCAAGCGGTTTGCGGCCTTGTCCCGCAAAACCGTTTATGACGTTCACTTTTATTGTCTGGCTCTTTCGTTAGCCTTAATTGGAATGGTCATGGCAGGTTCTGAGGCGCTACAGATAAAACCAAGTTGATAGCCTAAATTTTTAGGTTTATGATGAAGGGTATATTGGGGAATAATTGAATATGGTTATAAATTTCGTAAAAGAACGCAGGCGGCAGGCGCGGCAGTTCTCAGTCTGAAGTTGGATGCGGATCTCGCGAGCCACCGATCCCTCACACTAAAACACCAGCGCCTTGTCGGCTGCCAGTGTCCAGTCGGTGAGCAATTCCATGCTCCCGTTTTGGATGTTCTCCATTAATGCGTCCTGCCCGAGACCTCGGGCTTTCTGGCATGTGCCTCAGGTTGCCACTTCGCCGCCGCGCAGAATAGAGCTCAACATGCGCTCTACGTTGTAGTATCCCTGCGGCGTTTCCTGCCCGCGCGCGGCGCACTGTACGCCGTCACCCATCAAAAATACGCGCACATGCGTTTCGGGTCGTTTGGCGAGATTCATGGCGAGCCGCAAGGCATTATAAGGGCGTTCATTCCCATAAGGGCCATCGTTAATAACGATCAGGTAGTTTGTCGTTTTGGTTTCGGTCATGCAACAGGTTCCTTTTCCAGCGTTTTTCCTCGAGCCGTCTCAACAGATGTCTCTAAATGTTCCAACAAAACTTGCCGCATCAATTCACAAGCCTGGATGATCTTGGGATTGCTCAACTTGTAGAAAACGTTCAACCCCTCGCGCCGCGTTGTGAGGATACCTCTTTGACGCATAAGCGCCAGGTGCTGTGACAGGTTGGACTGACTGATTTCCAAAGCCTCTGCCAACGCAGTTACTGACAATTCGCGGGCGCGCAATTTGTCTATGATTTCCAACCGTTTGGGATTGGCTAATATATGGCAGATGCTCGCATGTAGTTTATATATTTGACGGTCAGTCATTCGATGCCTTCACTATATTAGAAATTTAGAATATTGTAATGTTCTCATGGGGAACTGTCAACTTTTTTCCATGTGCCAAACAGTGCATCCTCAAGCGAGCAAAATTGCTCTACTATGGTTTTGGTTGTTCAAATCAAATGCCATCGTTGGTCAATCGCTCGAAAAAGCGGCATGTTTTGAAAGGAAAGAAAATGAAAAACGATAGAGCAAATTGGCCTGCTATTTCCTATGTCTCCGCATTTCTGATTGGGATCATCTTGTTCTGGTCAATTGGGGTAAACTGGCTCAATCTTGAATCAGCGCCGGTCTTCCTCGCGGGCTTGATTGGTGTCTTTGTGGCTGTGCTCATGTTTGGTGCATGGAAGATCCGACAAATTACCCCGGTGCCATGTAGCGCGGAGAGCGAGCCTATTTCTGCACGCAGGTCTGCCTGCGCGTTTTCGAACAGGATCCCGATCCGTTCATGACGGGCGAGGTGAAATATCCCCTCGAGCAAGAATAAAGTCAAAAACTGCGGGGACATCGTCATAAGCCATTTGGCTTACAGGCAATGCGGCCATCTTGCTCTCCAAATGAATCGGGGATTCAACTATAAGTCCTGTGTTGATATCAAACACATTGACAGAGAGTATTTCCATGAAAAAAAGAATTTTAATAGTTATGTTGACAGGTCTTCTGCTGGGCGCGTGTGGTTACATCGGCCCGCAGAATAGGCCCATGAATTACGGTTATAAAAATTCGCAGGGAGGGCAATTCACTTCGAACGGACAACAAATCTACTTTACTGCGGTCGATCAAAATGCCAAATCCATTTCCTACACAGGCGGCCCCGGTTTCGGCGGCATGATGGGTAGTTACGTAACCTGCGCCTCCTGCCACGGTACAGATGGGCGCGGCGGCACACATACCATGCACATGCAAGTCATGGATGCTCCACCGATCTATTACGATGCCTTGATCAAGATGAAACAGGATGACTCCGGCGGCACGCCTCAGCCTGACGGCTTTACTCTTTCCGATTTTCGCGGCGTCGTAGTCGAGGGACACGATACCAGCGGAAAACAATTGGATCAAAACATGCCGCGCTGGCAGATGAACGACAACGACCTGGCTGACCTGCTTGCCTTTTTGAAAACTTTGCCATGACAACAAACTCTTTCAACGTGATACATATGCGCTTTCATAAATTCGTGTTCATTGCTCTGGTGATTGTCATCCTGTCTTCGTCGCTCTCTGCTTGTTCCAGCCACAATGCCAACGACCTAAACATGATGCCGATAAATCAAATGCCCGCAGAAGTTCAATCCGCACCCGTGACGGTGCAGACGGCCTATCAATTCGCCGCCGCGAACCCTGACATCATGAAAAACATTCCCTGCTATTGCGGTTGTGGAAATATCGGTCACACGTCGAATTACTCCTGCTATGTTTCGGGCGTGGATGCAAAGGGTACGATCATCTTCGACAACCACGCCCTCGGCTGTTCCCTCTGCGTGGACATTACTCAGGATGTCATGCGCATGTTGCAGGAAGGGAAAAGCCCGCAGGATGCCAGGGCAACCATAGACGCGACCTATTCCAGGTACGGCTCATCGAACATTCCGTAGTCTCATGAACTCTCGCTTCATTCTTCTCCTCCTGGCAATGGTTGGACTGGTCGTGGCCTTCGCGCCGCTGCCAGTTCCATCTATTGCGCCTCAGGCGCGGACCTTTCGGATTGAGGCGCGGCAATTTGCCTATTCTCCTTCTGAGTTGGTCGTCAATCGCGGCGACGCGGTGACCATCCAACTCGTCAGCACGGATGTGGTGCATGGACTGTATGTAGATGGTTACGATATTTCGGTCCAAGCCGACCCGGGTCAGACTGCGACATTGACCTTTGTGGCAGACAAGCCAGGCTCATTTCGCTTTCGATGCAATGTCACCTGCGGTGCGATGCACCCGTTCATGATCGGTAAGTTAAGTGTTGGAAAAGATGATTGGCTTTATCGTTCTATTGGACTGTCCGTACTCGCTTTGGTTGGCGCTGTTGTTTCAGTAAAACAAAAAGCATAATTTCAGCATGGCAAAGATTGAACTTACTCGTAGTCTCTTCATCAAGAATGCGCTAAAAAGCCGCTATCCACAACTGGCTATATTTATCGTTATGTTGGCGGGATATGTCTTTGCCATTCTTGCGGGACTCATCGGTACACCTGTCGGAAGTCGTAACTTCAGCATTGTCTTCGTATGGATTGCGTGGTGGGCGATTCTGATTCTCGTGGCAGTTCCTTTCTTCGGGCGGGGATGGTGCGCGGTCTGCCCAATCCCGCTCCCTGGTGAATGGCTGCAACGCGGCGCAGTTTTGAATCCACCTGATAAGAAACCAAAATGGCTCAATCTGCGCTGGCCGAAGTTCCTGCGAAATATTTGGCTACAAAACATTTCTTTTCTTCTATTGGCCTTGTTTAGCAGCGTTCTGCTCACGACGCCGAATATCACCGGTATCGTGCTCGCCGCCATGCTCTTTGCTGCGATTGGATTGAGCACAATTTTCGAGCGCCGCGCCTTTTGCCGTTATCTGTGTCCCGTTGGCGGATTCATCGGGCTGTATTCACAAACTGCTCCAATCGAATTGCGGGCCAAGGATAAGCAGGTTTGTGTGACCTGCGATGGCAAGCCTTGCTACAACGGTTCAGTCAACGGCTATGGTTGTCCGTGGAATGTCTTCCCTGGAGGTTTATCCAAAAACACCTATTGCGGGTTGTGCATGGAATGTATCCGCACCTGTCCTCATGACAACATCGCCATCAATCTGCGTCCATTTTCGGCTGATCTTGCAAAGCCATCTACAAGAATCGACGAAGCTTTTAAAGCTTTCATCATGCTCGGTTCGGCAATGATCTATGCGGCTGTGTTACTTGGTCCGTGGGGGATTTTCAAAGACATAGCTTACCATGTTGGTACAGGTGTATGGTTTATATATGTCTTTATTTTTCTGGCAATTATCTTTGTAATTCTCCCTGGCTTCTTTGCACTCGGCATTCTGAAAACGAGAAGCACTCTCCTGCTGAAACAACGCTTTGCTTCCCTCGCAACTGCCCTCATGCCTCTTGGTTTGATGTTCTGGATTGCGTTCAGCTTATCTTTTGTGTTGACCAACACCAGCTACATTTTCGCATCGCTCTCCGATCCGCTCGGCCTCGGTTGGAATTTATTTGGCACAGCAAACGCCGCGTGGCAGCCCATGCTCACATCCATTCTCGCACCCGCGCAGACACTCGCATTGGTTGGCGGGTTGATCTGGTCCGCGCACACTGCGCAGAAAGCTACGAGCGAAATAAAAACGTCTTCAATGCCTGTCATCGCATTTTGTTTCGTCACCACACTGGCCATGCTCTGGTTACTCCTATGAAATGCTCGGAATTCATCTCACGCATTTTGATAACGGTGGCAGTTTTGGGGGCGGTCGGAACGCCGCTGTACTTTTGGTCATACACTCCGCTTATCCATGCCAAAGTCGCGGAGGATGGCGGATGGAGTCCGGATGTTATCCATGCGAATGCAGGTGAGCCATTGACTTTGCATCTCACCTCCGACGATGTGGTGCATGGTTTCGCTGTCGGTCAAATGGAAATGCAAAGCGTGGATATTTTGCCTGGCAAGGTGACCGATCTCACTTTGACTTTTGACAAGCCTGGGATTTATACATTTTTCTGCACGCGCTGGTGTGGACTCAATCACTGGCGGATGCGCGGCACGATCGAAGTCAACGGTTCATTCCCGGATTCTCAACCTGCTTCCCCGCCGCTATACGTTTCCCTCGGCCTCGACATTGACACACCGCACAACTCTCCTGTTGTATCCGACCAAATACCTTCGGCGGCTCGCGGTCAACAATTTTCGGCCAATTTACCCATCGATCAATCCACTGATTACTATCGCACGCATTCGCCCTATCAAGTATTTGAAGAGCTGAATAGCTCACCGCTCTCCGAATCCCAACGCTGGGAAGTGGTCGCTTTCATCTGGCAATCGAACACGACGCCCGAATCACTTGCAAATGGACAGCGTCTCTACGCCCAAAACTGCGCGGCCTGTCATGGCGAGACTGGCGCGGGCGACGGAGTCTTTGCAGATAAAGTTGCCGCCGACTTTGGCAAGAGTATGTCGAACATGAATAACGGCCGCCCTGTTGATTTCACTGATGCGACGCGAATGCTCGGCGCTAGTCCCGCATTGTTGCAGGGGAAAATTCTGCGTGGGGGCATGGGCACGGGCATGCCAGCCTGGGGACCCATTTTTACACAAGAACAAATCTGGGATCTGATTGCATATCTGTATTCATTCCAGTTTGATTATCATAACTAAGGAGGCTCTATGAGCAAAAAGCAAACATATGGAAGGCAAAGGCAGAAGAAAAGTTCCCCCTGGGTACTTGTAGCAGTGGGCGGAGTCCTGCTGATCATCGCCGCATTCTTCTTCGCCAATCAAGGCGGCGGAGATGGTGGTGGAACGCCATCTATCGCGGTAGACCAGGAGAAGATAGATTATGGTTATGTCCCGTTTGGAAACAACAAATCATTCACCATCAAAGTTGCCAACACGGGTAATGGCACGCTTCGATTCAAAGAGAAGCCATACATCGAAGTCCTAGAGGGGTGCTGACCTCCCGGTTTGACCATCGGTTCGATGGTACTCAAACCCGGCGAAAGCACAACTATTGATTCCAGCGTCTTCATGATGCACCCCGGCATGGACGGTCGGCATGATTATGCTGTGCATCTAAAAACCAATGATCCAAAAACCCCCAATCTGGTAATTCATGTCCTGTCAAATTGGGGACCGTAAGATTTCCACCAAAAAATAATCACACGGGCGGTAAGAATCCGTCCGTGTGATCTTTAACATAATATGGAGGGCCCGACCCCCATCGGGATCGCAGAGATAAACATCGCTCCTCAAGAAAGAGGGATTTTATTTTGTGACGAACACCACATCAGCGGGCATACCAATTTTCAATTCGCTGGTTGCATTCGAGACTTTCAGTTTGACAGCGTACACGGTCGAACTGCGGCCTTCGACAGTTTGAACGTTTCGAGGAGTGAACTCGGCCTGGTCTGAAATATTTATGACAACTGCGCTAAAAGTCGGGCTGCTGCCCGTGGCAGAGTCGATCTTAACGGTTGCG
>JAJYOH010000240.1 GCA_021796315.1 Chloroflexota bacterium | reverse complement strand
CTGATGTTCTTCGATTGCAAAGCGGTCGGTCATTCCGGCAATGTAATCGCAGATTACGCGTTCCAGTCCGCGCTTTTCGATGAAGATTTGCACGCTGTCTGGCAGGATTTTCGGTTCCGCTTTGTAAGCGTTGAACAAATCGGCAATGACGCGTTCGGCTTTGACTGCCATCCGCACGACGCGATAGTGTTTGTACATGTTGGCATACAAGAAATCTTTCAGTTCGCGATTGCGGCGCTGCATATCTTCGCTGTAACCAATCACATTCGTTTTTAGTTTTTGAATGTCCAGTGGCGATTTGACGGCGGTATCTTTCAGGCGTTGATCAGTTGCTTCGACCATGTCGGTCACCATCAAGCCAACGAGCTGACGAATCATCCGGTGGCGTTCGAGGTCTTCGAGTTGCGGCCCATGCCAGTTGTGCATTTCGGCCAGCACCTGCCATAATTCGATTTCTCCCAACATCTGCGGTGTGATCATGCCGGAACGCAGGCCGTCGTCGAGGTCGTGAGACGTGTATGCCATTTCGTCGGCGACATTGCAGATTTGTGTCTCGAGGTTGCCGCGCAGGTTTGGATCGAAAGCGCGCGCGTCTGAGATGTCATATTCGGATTCGTGCTTGACCATTCCCTCGCGAACTTCCCAGGTGAGATTCAGGCCGGGGAATTCCGGGTAGCGCTGTTCGAGTTCCGTCACGATGCGAAGTGATTGCCGGTTGTGGTCGAATCCGCCGTAATCCTTCATCAAACGGGATAACGCCACTTCGCCGGAATGTCCGAATGGGGAATGGCCGAGGTCGTGCGCGAGGCAGATCGTCTCGACCAAATCTTCGTTCGCGCCCAGCGCGCGCGCCAACGTCCGTCCGACTTGCGTGACTTCGAGTGTGTGCGTCAGGCGCGTGCGGAAATAATCGCCCTCGAAATTGACGAAGACCTGCGTTTTGTATTCGAGGCGGCGAAAGGCTGTGGTGTGGATGATGCGGTCGCGGTCGCGCTGGAATGTAGTGCGGTAATCCGGTTCGGCGTCGAGATAGGCGCGGCCCTTGCTGTCCTTGCTGCGGACACCGTAGGGCGCAAGCACCTTGTCTTCATTTTCTTCGAGCTTTTGCCGATCAAAGTACATGATTGCCTTTCTAATGCATACGTCATTGCGAGGGTGTTCTTCCCGAAGCAATCTCCACTACAAAATGGAGGATTGCCACGTGGCGCAAAGCGCCACTCGCAATGACATAAGTTGTGGGGCGAGAGGGGGTCGAACCCTCACGGTATCACTACCGAAGGATTTTCTTGCTACTATGGCTTGCGCCACCCTCACTTGGAGGTTTGTAGTCTGGACTTTCTCTTGACCATGGGTGTCCACTTTAGGTCTCGGCCGTCAAGTCTCTACACCTTCTTCTTGCTTCCCCGATAATTGTCTGTTAATGAATGACAATTAGGACAAAGGAGTTCAATCTATCAGCAAGAAGCTTGGCTCGGGATTGCCATCGTTCATCGAAGGTTTTCCCGAGTTTGACCGAATTCACACAGGGAGTTTCCTGCCCTGGTGCTCAAATTGTTAAAGTCCTTTGCGTCTGCCGATTCCGCCATCGCCCCGGCAAACCCAATTGTAACTTAAGGCGGTTTATCGTCAAGTCGGGATGTGGGCTAAGCGATTCAAATCAAATATATCCAAAACACGGAGCTTTGCAGATATGACTTTCAACACGTGAAAATTTTTGAATAGGGCAATAAAATAATAGGGACTTAATTTGTATCCAGATTTGCGGAGGGCAAAATATGAAGAAATGTCCCTATTGTGCAGAGATGATTCAAGATGAGGCAATTGTCTGCCGATATTGTGGGCGGGATTTGGTGAAAGAATCTAGTCCGTTAAAAGATGAAAAGAAAGAACCGGGTTCAGGTAAAAGTCTCTTGCTAGGGCTCCTACTACTTGTGACGTTTTATGGCATTGGTTTTCTCATCGTGTATACATGGGGTGGAGACGGCAAGACTCTACAGACAACTTTGGGACTTTATCAAGTAGGCACGATGTTGATCGTCACATTATTAGCACTCTCAGGCCAAGACCCTGAAAAGCGCGGCTTCCTACGTGGCCTTGGGCTTTTCGTTCTGAGTGTAATCCCGCTTGTTGGTTGGGTTGTCATATTTATGGCAGGGAAAGGACTGGCTCGCAACATGAGTCGTGGCCAGATCTGGGGCCTGTTGGGACTAATGGGTGGAACAGTGATTCTCGCGGCAGCATATTTTAGTGCCGCAACTCCGGGATTCTCGTTGACATCGGCCACATCAACCCCTCATCCAATAGTAATAGCAACAATAACCCCTCGCGCACCAGTCATGCCCAAACTGGAATCCGATGCAAACAAGACCATCGAATTTGTCAACAGCGGGAAAGCTGAAAGACTCTATTTCCTCGTCAACGAGCCCCTCGCTCCAGAAATGTATAGTCCAGGCACTGAGAAGTACTCAGTGACCATGGATCAGCAGAAAATTATATTTCTTAGCATTGGTTGGTGTGCGCTATCTCAGTCTGTCTTGGACGATAACATCTCTCATCTCTACGGGGAAATTGAGATTAATGGATATGTCATACCGAATGACCAATTGCACACATACAACTCTCAGATCATCAAAGGCAAATACCCTGATGCTTCAGAAGGCCTATTCTGCTCCGATTTCGGCATCTTGGCCTCCGACTGGCCTTTGGGTGAATACCGTGTTCTGGAGAAGATCGGCTTTACTCAACAAATAAATGATGGCTATCATTCGTATGATGCCGGGACTTATACAACCGAGTATGCTATCACCGTGCATTAGGTCGTTTCGCCTTTGATTCATGAACGCCTTCTGAATCATTATCGCGGAAATGTTCCATAATGTAATAAGCGCAGTCTAATTCGTGACCAATAGACTCTAGTTGCAAACTTTAACTGCGTCAGGCAATACATCCATATATGGGATACCATCCGCGGTTTGCAAGACTTGACCTTTCACGACGATACAACTAGATGATCGGTAAATACCAGTATTTCCCTTTACGTATACAAAGAAAGAATTTTGATCAGAATCAAAGCTTATGCGCGTACGCGTCCAGTAATCGTAATTCTCTCCACCTCCCATAATAAAACCACTCTGATAGACCAGACCGGAAACACAGAGTGTTTGTCCGAGATCATTTGAATCGATGATCGTCCAGTTTGGACAGGTGGGAAGCATGATTTTTGGTCGAGCAGTCTGAGTTAGTTGTAAATTCCACTGGAGGGTTGCTTGATACTTTGTTGTAGGTAGCGGTGAATGAGTGGATGAAGGTATAAAAACAGGTACTTCGGGCTTTGAAATACTGGAGCCAACGTAAAGAAGCACAATCAACAAGCCAATAAGTATCGACAGTCCGATGAAATTTGCTGCACCAAATTTTCTCCATAGCCAAACAATAAGTGCGGAGATTAATGAATAAACCAAAAACGAAACTAGCACACCAAGTGTTATATTAAAGATAAATTCGTTTGTGTTTTGTGGTCTTATCAGCTGCGAAATCAAATAGAGAATTGTAAGAATCGCGCCAGCCTTTGCTCCTTGTTTCCATATGGATGGTTTGGGTGTGACTTCAACTTTTGATGAAGCTAATTCGTTATTGCTTTTGCTTTGTTTAAGCTTAGGAAGATCTCGTCTGCAATATCGGCAAATGATTGCCTCGTCTTGAATCAATTCTGCACAATATGGGCATTTTTTCATAGGAACTCTTTTCTTATTGACAATAGGATACTTGCGAACGACTATACCCCTCAATTTGGGCTTTACCGCTGTATATTGACACCGTTCCGGTTACAACAATGCACTTGCCATCGTAAACACTCCAATCAGTTCCCCACGCAACCAATTGAAAGTTGTTGTTTGGATATGGTCTGTCATCACAGAAAGTCGGACTGCCGTTCACGTCCGGTCTATAATCACAATAGGCTGTTGGTATCATACAGGTGACATAAGACCCTGCATACATTCTAGTGTTACTGCAAAGCAAAATGCTCTTTGTCGCTGTAGAAATTGGCGTGCTGGTTTTACGAGGTGTTGTGGTAGGGGGAGGTAGAGAAGTTGACGTAGGAGGCATTGCGAACGTTGGACTTAGAATAGGACTTGATTCGCTCTCGTCCACAGGAAGTATGTCTTTTTGTTGTCCACCAAATGATATGTAATCACTTGAAACCCATCCGCTGATATTGTCAGATGAAATCCATAACCATGTCTTTTCGCTATTGGTCTTTATGACAGAAACGCATGTGCCGGTTGGTAATCCACCTAAAATTGTGCTTGATGTATTGGGTTCGCTTCTGACTCTGACGTTGGCTGTCGCACAACCTGACATTGGGGTTGGAGAAATGGGGATCTGGGTATTTGTTGGAAAAGACGTACTTGTTGTAGTAGGCAAAACTTCCTGGCTTGGTGTGGCAGTCGGGGTATTGCAGGAGTTTATAAATACTAGAGAAACCAAGAATGCGAGAAGAAATCTCTTGGATGACATATTGCCTCCTCTTGTTGATTCATTATCGCGGAAAAGAAAACGCGATGCAATAACGGCAAGCGAAAAGATTACAAACGACCTATGACGAGAATTACATTTGAGGGGGGTTCGCCGACTAGCGAGATAAGTGAAACTGCTTTATGCTGCTCGGTAAAAACAACACTATTAGCCTATGGGTTATATAATGGCGAGCCCTTTTGCTCGTAAATCTTTGATAAAGAATGGCAAATAGAGCAAAAGTATTGTCGCGACGCCAAGCAGTTCCAGATAGATAAGGTAATACGGCCACGCAGGTAATAAATCCATAATGCTGGCGGTGGCTGGCTTGGCATTGATGAATAAGTAATCGCTTCCAATAGAAATATTGACGAAATAAATAATCACCATGTACACATTTCCCCAAAACGCAACGCGCAGCATGGACCTCCATGTGGGGCGAAAGCCTTCGACGACGGTCATGTAAATTGCAGACGTCACGAGCAATCCGTGTGAAGTGAAGGTTTGGAAATAGCGAAAATGCGGGAAGCCATAAATGCCGAGATCGGGCGTGATCAAATATTGCATCGCACCGCCGATTCCCAAAAAGTAAGCGAATTCATAAATCGTGTAGTTCTTGAAAATCAACATGAAGCCGGAGAGCCAAATCAAAATGCTGCACAGGTTGAGCGGCAGCAGGTTTTGGATGTTCCATTGTCCCGTGACAATGTTCCAAATGTGCCACAACGTTTCTGCCACCCAAAGCGTGATGGCGAGCGTCCATCGGATGGTGCGCTTTGTATCGTCACCAGCATTTTTGAACTGGATCAGAATAATATTGAGAACAACAAGGAATGCCAGCGCGGCGATGTGCGCGACGCCAAATAATTGAAAAGCGGGTCCGGTGTAGTTGGTGCCTGCGAAGAATTGACTCATTAGATTCTCTCTATATTGGTTTTGACAATAAAAACCCGCGCCAATGGATTTCGACGCGGGTTTGTTGTAATCATGTCATTGCGAATTATCGTTGGTCGAGTAGGCGGCGGTCTCGATAAGGCCTTCGGCCACTCGACCAGCGCCGCCGTAACACCCTGTGCCCTTTCAGGGTCGAGACCAACCGGCTCGCAATGACACCTGCTATTAAATCCACTTCAGTATTCCGACGAAGAGAATCAGCGCCAGAATGTCAACTGCCCAGAGCGCACCAACCGTTTGCAGTTTTTGCTTCATGGTCGGCATATCGTAAACCCAGAATGCCATGACGAAGAAAGTCAAATAACCGAAGAGAAAAATCGACCACGGCGCACCGCGGTTCCACCACGCATAATCCCATGTCAACGCATGGGCTGAATTCAAAAGATATTCGACAAAGACGCTGAACGCCGATCCGCCAATGGCGACTGCCCAACGATTTGGAATGCCGAGAATCTTGTCTTCTTTCTTGGGCAAAAGCATCTTCGTCCAAACGATGCCCGCGACCGCGAACATAAATGCTGTTTCGATGTTCAGGCCGACCAAAATCAAATAGGCGGTCGAACCGGGCTCACCCCAAATCGGCGCGTAACCGGTGAAATGCAACACCAGTCCGTTGACAATCTCGTTGAACCAGTCCATGCCCCAGAAGGCGAGGCCAGCGAGAATCAGATTCCAGTTGCGCTTTTCCGCTTCGACGGTGTAAACGTAGAAGACAAATGCCAGCAGTGGAATCACGTACCATTGGAAATGACTGCCATCCCTCAAAATGGACAGTGCCTGCGCGGCAGAGTCAGACATAAGCATCCTCCTTTTACCGGATGCTTATAGTATAGACCTATTTAACAAGTAGGCCACGCTTTCCTCTTCGAGGACTTCGTAAACGTGACCCACAATTGTCGATAACCTCAATTGGTTTTCTTAGGGCATTGGCCGAAATACCATTAAGCCACCAACCAACAGAATCAAAATCAATGGGACGATTGTGCAAAACGCAATCCCCATTTTGCGATAAATTGGCTGTGACATCTGTTTGGCTAAGTTTATCAAACGGAAGCCGGATATCTCTGCGCCAGCAACGCAAATCACCAAGGCGATTAATTCAAGTTCTGTAGAGTTCACCTAATCTGATTTCCCTTCCAGATGAGTTGTCATATCTGTGGCGCGCAGACGATTGAGAACGTAAATTGTCGTCGAGAATAATGCAATTGCATTGCCTTGATGGATGAGCGCAATTGCAATTTGAACGTGAGAAATAATCACGAGAATGCCGAGTGTAATCTGAACCAACACTAAAGCGATTACAACATTGATTCCCGTCATGACTTCGCGCGGGAATTTCTGACTGAGCGTTTGATTGGCTTTGCGGATCGACCAATAAATCAATACTGCAACGATCAATCCGACGAAGGCAAACCAGCGGTGGATGAACACAACTGTTAGTGGCGCATCAACGAGGTTGAGCGCGGCGGGCTGAAGCTGACTGAGCAAGCCAGACGGAATCAATTGTCCGAGCATCAAAGGCCAGGTGTCGGAGATGTATCCGGCTTTGAGTCCTGCCGTGAAGTTGCCATAGACAATTTGAACAAGAAGGACGACCAAACCCGCGAGAACAATTTTGCTCGCGAAAGACCATTTGATTTTTTTGCTGGCATCGGGAAAACCATACAGGTGGCCGAGGGCCGTCCATAGCGAGATGCCGATCAACGTCAAGGCCATGAAAAAATGACTCGCCAAAAGATAATGGCTGACCGCCGGTTGATCCACGAGTCCCGATGCGACCATGACCCATCCCAGAATCGCCTGCGCTAGAAATAGAATCCCCATCACGACATAGAGTCCGACTTCTTTCCATGGGATCGTCTTTTTGAAAACAAAGACAAAGAACGGGATGGCAAAGATAAACCCGGCGACACGCGCGATGAAGCGATGGAACGACGCGATCGTGAAGATTTCCTTGTATTGATCGAGTGTGATGTCATAGTTGATTTTTTGAAATTCGGGCGTGAGCTGGTATCGGGCAAATTCCGTTTGCCACGCCTGTTGGTTGAGGGGAGGGACCGCTCCCATGACCGGATTCCATTCCGCGATGGAAAGGCCGGAACGCGTCAGGCGGACGAAGCCGCCGAACAGGACGAGAAAGACTGCGAATGATCCGAACGTGAATATCCAGATCATCACAGCGCGGTTTTGAGTCTTTGGCATAATCTCTCCAGATCAATGAGTTGGGGAGATTATAGCATTGCACGAAATCCAATCATCGTTTGAAGTAAATCAATGGCGTCTAACATTGAAAACAAGAATGTCTCCCTGAGCGAAGCGAAGGGTGTCAAGATAGCTTTCGGTTGATGGTTTCTCTAGATTCTTCGTGGCGCTTTGCGCCACTCAGAATGACATGATTCTAATTTGTAATGTTCTCGATGGCAGGTGCTCTCACAAATCAAAACATCCGTCTCATGAGACGGATGTTTTGATTTTCGTGCTCGCGAGCAGCGTCTGTTATCTGCAAAAGGCTTGGTTCAGTTTGATACTTTCGGTCAAGTCAACCACTTCACCGGGAGTCAGCACACGCGTGGTCTCAAGGACGATTGTGTCGCCGTTGTGACCCACGCCTTCATAGTGACCGTTCAAACCCGCATGGTTGAGAACTTCGCCGCCATTGGCCTGAAAAGCTGTTGGTACTTCACTTTCATGGAAGATCGCGTTGTACGGGCATTCAGGAATGCACGCGCCGCAATCAATGCAAGTCGAAGGATCGATATAGTAGTTAGGCCACTCTTCAGATGGCGAACCTTCCTTGATACACTCCACCGGGCAAACAGCTGAGCAAGCGTTGTCCCGCAGGCACAAGCTGGTAATCACATGTGTCATTTCTTAGCCTCCGTTAAATTCATCCGGCACTAAAGCCAGTGTTGATTATGTAGTCGCCACTGCCACCCGAAAGTTACGGGAAATGCTCCTGGCTTCACAACTGCGAAAGAACCCGCGCTCATCGAGCCGTA
>JAJYOH010000239.1 GCA_021796315.1 Chloroflexota bacterium | reverse complement strand
CGCCGCTTCACTGTACAAGCCGATGGATTCTCGCGGGTATTCTGTCTTTGCTGCTTTGGCGACTTCGATTCTCAACGAATGAGCCATCCATTGTTCTGGCAGTCTGCCAAGCGTCGCAAGCGCCAATCCGACTTCTTTGTCGTGAAGATGGATGTTGATCAGTAAACCAAAATCCTTTTTCTTTTCAAGTTCGGCAACAATTTGTGCACGCAGTTCATCCCATCTGTTGAGTTGCTTTGCGGGTTTACAAAGTTTCTTGTATTGATCAATATTGGGATGCCGCCAGAAAAGACGTTCCTCCAATTGCAACGAACCTGCCAAATCGCCCCGTTCTTTGAGCCTTTCTGAAAGCCATTCCAGCAAGCGGGTGTCTTTGATTTGTTCCAATCGTTCGATGACAAGTTTTTCGGCGAGGTCGGCTTGTTTGTGCTTTACAAAAACACCCAACGTTTGTAACAGTGGATAATCTTCGGCGGCTTTGGCAGCGTCCTCGGCATCTTTAATCCTTTTGAGTTTGAGCAAACGCTCGATCAAATCATTCAGACGCCCAGTTTCGCGGCAGATCTTTAGATAGGCTTCATCGTCGAGGTCATCTGCTTCGAGGTCAAGTAACAGTCTGCCAAGAACTTCGCGATGATAGCCATCGCTCCATTCCTTGCCCTTCGGCATGATCTCGCGCGTCCATTTTGCGATTTGCCTCTTCTCTTCAGACGTTGTTTGGGATATAAGAATCTCAGGCACGCAATCTGCCGCGCCGACGCCGCCTGTTTTGATTTTGTCCCATTCATACGCACTGAAAAGGGCTTGAAGAATCTCTTTCCGCTTTTTCGAGTCGGTTATTTCACTGAGGCATTTTCCCAGTGATTCGGCGCAATCGAATACGACACCCAGCAAATCCCCATCTTCGTCTGCGAGAGCCACATCTTCGTTAACCATAATGGTTTCGATGACAGTCTCATAGATTGAGGCGGTGTTGTTCGCGTCGTTGCGCGCGAAGTAATCTTCTGCGAGTTTAAAGAGAGGATTCAGATTCCTTTCGATTTCACGTGTGTCCACCCACTCGTCATAATAGCCTGATCCACGAAATGCCTGTTGCGCCTGCCTGCGAACGGCTTTGAGGTCGAGCGGTTTGCTTTCCTCCGCCGAGAAAGGCAAATCCAGCAGAGATTCGAGTTCTGGTTCCTGCTCGAGCATTTGTTGGATGAGGGCGATCAATTCGGCTTTGGAGCGTTTTTCGAGAGCCGCGTCACTTGCTTCCACTTCCTTGAATGAATCGGGATCGTTCACCCAGGTGAGGAGCAATGCCACAGCATGTTTGCATCGCCCGCCAGCGCCAACTGGACAGGAACATTCGGCGGCTTCGATCCCTTTACTATTGAACAAAACTTCCTGGCGGTAAAACGGCGCCTGCGTTCCAGCGCATTTGGATTTGAGCGTCATTCCCTGACGGCGCTGATCGTAAATTGCTCCTTGTTCAAAATAGTTTTGTCCCCGTTGAAAATAGACTTCATCTGTCCAATGGCGGACAGCGGATTGTTTGATGCGTGGAATGGATGACATGAATCACCTCATTTTGTTCTCACACAGTATCTCATAATACAGGCGATGATTGTATGGGAAGATGGAAGGTGTGTCAAATATCCAATTGTAAAGTCGGGGCTATAATGGAGTTGGAAAGGATGTCTAATTGTGCCATACACATCGTTTCATTATTACTTTCCGGATGTCGCAGAAAGAGAACCGCGCACGTTGACCATTATGCGGGAAAACGATGTTGTTCCCAAAGGCTCTTACGGGCTGCTTGAAATGTATTGCGACGATGTCAATTGTGACTGCCGGCGTGTGTTTCTCGAAGTCTATAATTGGGAACGGCGAGAGTCCATGGCGTTCATTGCCTACGGATGGGAAAGCAGGTAGTTTTATCGAAGGTGGTTAAGGATGGACAATCCAACCATGATTCGGGAAATGCAGGGACCCATTCTGAATGACGGAAGTCCGCAATCCAAATATGCTCCGGCGTTTTTAAGACTTGTGATAGAGATGGTTTTGTCTGACCTCGCCTATATTGAACGGCTCAAACGACATTATCAGATATTCAAGGAAACGGTTGCCCCGAAGCATTTTGGAAAACCTGGCGCGGGAAAGCAACATATTCCTGAAAGGAGACTCCCATGCCTGCTCCTACTCCAACATCCATTTACCAAATCAAAGTCACGTTGAACGGCTCCAAGCCACCCATCTGGCGTAGAGTCTTGACGCCAGACATAATCACCTTGCATCAACTGCACACCATCCTGCAAATCGTGATGGGCTGGACGAACAGCCACCTGCACCAGTTCATCATTGACGGTGACTATTACGGCGACCCTGACGCTGACGAATATAACGAGATGCAGAACGAAAAGCGTTACCGCCTGAATCAGTTTGTGGAGCGTAAGGGATTCAAGTTCATCTACGAATACGACTTCGGCGATAGTTGGGACCATACCGTTCAAGTCGAGTCCGTCCTGTCCATCCAAAAGGGCGCACCATATCCTATATGTTTGGAAGGCAAACGCGCCTGTCCGCCCGAAGACATTGGCGGCATCTCGGGCTACTACGATCTTCTGAAAATCTTCTCCAACCCAAAACATCCCGAACATGACGACTTAATGGAAGAATTCGGCGAGGATTTCAACCCTGGATTCTTCGACATCGAAGACGTTAACCTGGGTTTGCGGCGATATGCTGCACGCGCAAGAATAACGAAATTATAGTGACTGCAAGAAATATGCCCAACAAGTCCCGCTTCTTTGGCGATCTTCCCGCTCGTTACAATTTCTTCCTCAACCCATATAACGACGTGCGCTTTACCCGCTGTCCGCAATGCGAAGGCAAGACATCGCAGAAGAAAGTGCCGCTGATGATTCATGTTGACCCGCATTATCCGATCAATCTGAACTACACTTGCCGCTACTGTCCAAAGTGTGACATTCTGATTGCACATCGGGATGAAATCGAAGGGCATCTGCATCGCTTATTCGCCGAGCGCGCGCCTGAAGTGATCGGAAACAATTACCTGGTGATGGGCACCACCGAGCGTGCCTATTGGAAAGATGGGATTGCCAAACCCCATTTGCCATCCGAAACGCTTGCCAATTTGCACGGATTCAAGGAATATCTCAACTTCGAGCGAACGGGCGGCTGGCTTCCCGATGAAAAGGAGAAAGAGTTGCCAGTGACACAACCTGAACCTGACGATACTTTTTTTGTGGACAATGTTGACGAGGCGATGAAGCTTGTCAAGAAGATGGAGAAAAATCTGCCCATTATGGTCCGCCCCAGCAATGCGTTGGTCAAGAGTTTACGCAGGCAGGGTATAAACGTGGACCGCTATAAGCAATTGGAGATTCACAGTGTACTTTATATGGGAAACGAAGCCGGAATCGCCTGTGACATCACTCCGAAAGGACGGGGAAAGAATGCCGTCATTTGTTCTTTGACCCAGCTGGAGGTGATAGGAACCGACGCGCTTGCAGAAGAAATGAAAGCCTATCAGCGGGAGCGAATCAAGAATCTCGCACGCTATCCCGGCAATGAAAGGCCGATAAGCTTTACTGTCAGTCCGAGAAAAAAGTAACGCAACTGTTTTTGGAAATCAATCTTCTGGGCTGCTGCATGATACATTTTGTCTGGCATAAGAAATTCCCCGACTTTGATGAAATAACCGCCCCAGACGATCGCGCAATTGTACAGCATGATGCTTATGAACGTGTTCATGCTCTCCTTGTACGGCTGCAAGCGAGTTGACATATGAGCGAATACCAATACTATGAATGGCAAACTATTGACCGCCCACTCAGCCCCATTGAAAGGGAGGCTGTTTCCGGGCTTTCCAGTCACATGGAGACAGTCACATCCACCCAGGCGATTGTTTCTTATTCATGGGGAAATTTCAAGCACGATCCACGCCAGGTGCTGCTGGAGTACTTCGATGCGCATCTCTATATGTCGAACTGGGGCACCCGCAGACTCTTGTTCCGGTTCCCAAAATCGGTGATTGATTCGCAGTCCATCCAGCCATACTGCCGGGAAGACATTCTCACGCTTGAGTTGCAAGGGAACCACTACATCCTTGAGTTTTCGTTGGACAACGAAGAGCCAGATTACGAATGGATGGAAGCCGAGGGCATGCTTGGCAAATTGGCTCCCATCCGTGAGCAAATTATGCAAGGCGATTACCGCGCACTGTATCTGAGCTGGCTGAAGGCCGTATCAACTGAAGATCCGGAGGAAGACAACCCGGAAACAGAACCACCCATCCCGGCCGGTTTGGACAAACTTAATAGCAGTCATCAGGCTTTTATCGAGTTCTTTGAACTGGATGAGTACCTGGTCAATGCTGCTGCCAAAGCCAGCCCTCAGCTTCAGCCCGTATCCATTGCTCCTCTAGAAAGAGCGCTGACCCAACTCAGCCGGGAAGAATGTGAAACCTTCCTGCGCCAGCTGCTGAACAATGAACCGCAGGTGCGTATGACACTGCAAAAGCGGCTAGAGCGACTGGCAGGAACCAAACCTGCGAGTGCCGGACAGGCCCAACGTCAGGCTGCCAATTTGTTCAAAGAGGCCCAGCGGTTGGAACAGGAAGATTTGCACAGGCAGAAAGCTGAAGCTGAGCGGAAGCGCATCCAGGAATTGCTCGATCTGGCCGGGCGTGAAGAAGCTACTTGGCGCTGGGTTGAAAGCCTAATCGGACAAAAACAGGCTGGACCTTATGCCGAAGCCACAAAACTTCTAATCAACCTGCGCGACTTGGCAAATTACCAGAACCGGCTGCCCAAATTTCAGGAACACCTTTTGGCTATCAAAGAAAAGTATGCTAACCGCCCATCCCTGATGGAAAGATTTAGGCGCGCCGGGCTGTGAAACCAAACCACGAGGCACCCTGATTGACTTTTAATGAGATTACGATCAACATAGCTTTGCGGAATACATATCACGAAACCACTTTTACTTGCTTTTCCAAGACACCCTTATGAAAACCTTGGATGACATTAATCGCTTGATTGCTGCAACTGAAGCAGAACTGGCAAAGTTGGAAAGCAGCCGGTCAGAATTGATTGCCCGAGCAACAGCGTTACAGCGTGAAAAGGCAGCTTTGCTTCAGCCATCAATCCCGCCCGATTTCAATGACAAGCCAACGGTCACCAATCAATCATCCCAGGATGAGAAGATGGCCCTCTTTCGCAGCCTGTTTCACGGACGCGACGACATATATCCACGGCGCTTTGAAAGCCTGAAAACGGGCAAACAGGGCTACCAGCCTGTTTGCCAAAATGAGTGGATCCGTGGGATTTGCGAAAAACCAAAAATTCGCTGTGAAGATTGTGGGCATCGCGAATTTCTCCCAATCACAGACTTGGTAATACGCAATCACTTGCAGGGCACCGATCCTCAGGATGGAACGGGACGTAATTTTACGATTGGCGTTTATCCCATGTTACCGGATGAGACTTGCTGGTTTCTGGCGGCAGACTTCGATAAAACATCCTGGCAGCAAGATGTTCACGCTTTCCTGGAAACTTGTTCGTTATTTAATGTCCCTGCGGCCATCGAGCGGTCGCGATCTGGCAATGGGGGCCATGTTTGGATATTCTTTGCCGAGCCTGTTCCAGCAGCCCTGGCGCGCCAGATGGGTACTTTCCTGCTATCACAAACAATGGAGCGCCGACCCGAGATTGGGTTGGACTCTTATGACCGCTTCTTTCCCAGTCAGGATACACTTCCCAAAGGTGGCTTTGGTAACCTCATAGCATTACCTCTGCAAAAGAAACCGCGCGAGAACGGCAACAGTGTCTTTGTGAATGAGCAGTTCGTTCCCTACGAGGATCAATGGGCCTTTCTTGCTGCCCTGCACCGAATGACCTGGGCAGATGTGCAAGCTGTGGTCAAGCATGCCGAGAAGATGGATGAATTGCTGGGCATCCGTCTCCCGGTAACGGACGAAGATGATAACCGCCCCTGGGTTGGGCCGCCATCCAGAAAATACAAGGACCCGCCAATGATTGGGCCGCTGCCTGAGCAGATCGACCTCGTGATGGGGAATCAAATCTATATTCCAAAAGCAGCTTTGACACCTTCTTTGCGGAATCGCTTGATCCGACTAGCGGCTTTTCAAAACCCGGATTTTTACCAGGCGCAAAGAATGCGATTGTCCACTTATAGTAAGCCGCGTATCATCAGTTGCTGCGAGGATTTCCCAAAACACCTAGGTCTACCCCGTGGTTGCATGGACGAACTCACCAGCCTGCTTGAATCGCTGCAAATCAGAACGAACCTTACTGACGAACGCTATGTAGGTACTCGGCTGGATGTTCAATTTCAGGGCGCTTTACGCGGCGAACAACAACAAGCCGTCGATAGCTTGCTGCAACATGAAACGGGCGTTCTGGCAGCCTCGACTGCCTTTGGTAAAACCGTCGTGGCTGCTTATTTGATTGCACAACGTCAGGTGAACACGCTGGTGGTTGTGCATCGCCGCCAACTACTCGATCAATGGGTTCAAGCTTTGAGCCAGTTTCTTGGTCTCTCGCCGAAAGACATCGGCCAATTTGGTGGCGGAAAGCACAAACCTAACGGAAATCTCGATGTGGCCATGATCCAGAGCCTGAGCCAGAAGGGGGTTGTCAGTGATATCGTTGGCAATTACGGATACCTGGTTGTTGACGAGTGCCACCACATTTCTGCGGTTAGTTTTGAGCAAGTGGTCCGACAGAGCAAGGCTAAATATCTGACCGGTTTGTCAGCGACCGTGACACGCAAAGATGGACACCACCCAATAATTTTTATGCAATGCGGTCTGGTGCGTTACAAGGTAAATGATCGTGATCAGGCAGATAAACGTCCCTTTGATCACAAGGTTGTTGTGCGCCCAACAAAGTTCCAGTTGCCACCGCATCTTCAAAATATTGCCACCCAATCCATTCAGGATGTATACACGTCACTGGAAAAGGACGACGATCGCAACCGTATGATCGTTGAAGATGTGGTGAACGCGGTTCAGGCGAATCGCTTTCCAGTACTGCTAACCGAGCGCCGGGAGCATTTGGAAACGCTGGCAGAGTTACTGGAAAAACGAGTTGCGCATGTCTTTGTGATGAAAGGGGGCATGGGCAAGAAGCAACGCCATCAACTGAAAGACCAAATTGCCAATCTTCCAGCCGATCAATCGAGAGTCATCCTGGCGACAGGGCGCTATTTGGGCGAAGGTTTTGATGATGAACGTTTGGATACTTTGTTCCTGGCCTTACCGATTTCCTGGCGCGGCACATTGACTCAGTATGCCGGTCGTTTACATCGCTTAAACACAGCAAAGAAGGAAGTGATTATCTACGATTATGTGGATTTTGAAGTGCCTGTCTTAGCCAGAATGCACAGCAAGCGGCGAGCTAGTTATAAGGCACTTGGGTACGAAATCGAACTGTCCCAAAATAATAAAGCTGTGCAATTAACTCTAGCTGACTTGTAAGATTATAGCTTCTCATTTAAGAATTGGTTGAGTTTCCCAGCCTCGATAATCACTCCCAGCCCAGGTAGTTCAACAGCTTCCAGATCGCCTCTCCGAATCCATGCTCGGATTTGTTTTGATATGGCATTACAAATCTGGGCAGCTTGATAAACAGTGAAATAGTTGCCGCGCGGTATAGTGATGGGAAGGATTTTCGGCTGCGTGTTTTCGATTAGGTCACTGTCTCCCTTTCTTTCTCGGACCTTTCTGCCATAGGCAGCGATCAGACGAAAAACAGTTCTTAATGCATCTTCTGCATCTTTTCTATCCCGGATGAAAATATACTCCAGTGACCTCCTGTGTATACTTAGAAAATCAAAAAACTCCTGTGCTCGATCTGGTGTTAGCTGTATTTGATTTTCCAGGTTCAAAATTCCTTTAACTGTTTCATTTGACAGTGATTCAAGTCCGTTGGAAGAGAGCTGAAAGGTTGGAGCGTCGATGAGAAAACCGTTGGACTTCCAGGAATCATTAGCCCGCATGTGTTCAAGAAGTTCAAGCGCATATCCTGCATATAGGTGAGCCATAATGCGAAGATCTGCATCCCACACAACAATTCCTCGACGCCGCCAATCCTGTTGTTGAAGCTGTGTAAGCCAGGATGGACAACTCGGTGGGGAACTGAAATGCCCCTCGAAGTTGAGATGCACTCCCCAGGTGTTTTGAACCAGAATCGTTGAACAATTCATAATGATTACCCGCCAGTAGAAAAATGTATTGATTGGGTCAGTATAAAGCAGGCAGGGTCTGAGGTCCAAAAGGCTGTCGGTAAACATCAAGAAGTGGTGTGATCGTTTACGGGAATGTTTTAAACGAAAACACCCCTATAGATAGGGGTGTTCATTCATTTTTGACTTTTTGTTCTCTATATGGTGGGCATAAACCCGACGGGCCTAAACTTGTAACCGTACACAATAATCCCGTGCTCG
>JAJYOH010000238.1 GCA_021796315.1 Chloroflexota bacterium | reverse complement strand
CATCAACACCGTCAACTTTGCCGCCGACGATAAAATAGCGCCCATCGGCGTTTTGTTTTTTGGCTCGCCGATGCCCAAATGGATCACCGCTTCCCCGCGCTCGCGCAACAATCGCGCTTCTTCGTTCAGCGCCAGGGTCGGCGACTCGGCGATTTCACTGGCAAGTTTGCTCAGCTTCATTCCGATTCTCCTTTTACAAAAAATAAATCTGGCCAGGATAACCCTGACCAGATGGCATTCACCACTTACACAAACAGAACCGCATCAACTTTCGCGGCAACGTTGACGGTGTTGATGTCAATCAAATTGCTCACGCCGTGATTATACTCGTTATTCCAGCGCAGAAAAATCGGCGGGATTACCTAGCGGGAAGCCCGCCGTCGAAGAATCAATGCGGCGGATCAGCCCGATGAGAACGCTGCCGCTTCCCACCTCGACGAAGGACCGCATCCCGTTTCCGATCATTTTCTGCACTAACTCCGTCCAGCGCACGCGCGATTGCATCTGCGCCTTGATGTCGGCGCGCAATTCGTCCGCGGTTGTCATGACTTTCGCGTGGACATTTCCAAACACCGGAATCAATGGGGCACTTATGACTGCCGCGTCAACTGCGGCATTCCATTCCGCTTGAATGGAATCCATCAATTGAGAATGCGCCGCAATCGAAACGGCCAGCGGCAAAGCGCGTTTTGCTCCGGCAGTTTTTGCGCCAGCCATCGCACGTTCGACGGCAGCCTTCGCACCGGAGATGACAACCTGTCCTGGACAATTATCGTTTGCAACTTGAACAGACTCGCCTTCCTTACTGGCCTCCGCGCAGACTTTTTCGAGCGCGGGAATATCGAGATTCAAAATAGCGGCCATGCTGCCGGGATTCTTCTCGCCAGCCTTTTTCATCAACTCGCCGCGCGTGCGAACCAGTCGCAGGCCATCGAAAAAAGATAAGGCGCCAGACGCGGCCAGAGCCGACAACTCGCCGAGGGAATGTCCGGCCAGCGCGACCGGTTTGAGGTCCAGGAAAAGATGCGTGAAGACTCGCTGAGCCGCGAGAGAATGCACATACAGCGCGGGCTGGGTGTTGAGCGTGTCGTTCAAATCTGTATCCGGCCCATCCCACATGATTTTGGATAAAGCAAAGCCAAGAAGAGAGTCGGCTTCTTCAAATGTCTGCTTTGCAATTGGAAATTGCGCGGCGAGATCGCGCCCCATACCCACAGTTTGTGAGCCTTGCCCGGGAAATACAAAAGCGGTCGTTTTGGAATCAAGTTTCATAGAACACCTCAGAAATCAACCTTGCGAAGGCATAAAAACCTTCGCAAGGTTCTTTGACAAAATAAACACAAACGAGCCGTGTTCGTCACGGCTCGTTGCAAATTACTCAGGGTTTTGCTTTTCTTTCTTGATCTCGATCACTTCGCGGCCCATGTACTGCCCGCAGTTCGGGCAGACCGTGTGCGGAAGTCGCATCGAACCGCAGTTAGCGCAAGCCACAAGATTGCGCCCTTGCAAAGCATCATGGGCGCGACGGCGATCGCGGCGGCCCTTGGAATGTTTGCGCTTGGGATGTGGTGTCATGACTTTCTCCTTTACATACATCGGACGGGCCATTGCCCGTCCATACGATTTCTAATCAAGCGGGCAGATTATAAGTGTATCAGGCAGTGACGTCAAGCCCGAAACGTTGTAGAATCAATAACATGGAAGTGCAGATCGCGGTTGCCAAGATCAACAAATATGCCATCTCCGAAAGCGGCGACACCCTGGAAGTAGTCGAACGTCCGAACGGCGGGCTTTCGGTTGTGTTGGCTGACGGACAAACTTCGGGACGCGGTGCGAAAGCTGTTTCGATGATGGTTGTCCGTAAAGTGATCGGCCTGCTGGCTGAAGGTGTGCGCGATGGCGCCGCGGCGCGCGCCGCGTCAGATGCGCTTTACACCGACAAACAAGGCAAGGTGATCTGCACACTCAACATTGCTTCGGTGGACTTGCACAGCGGTACGATCGTCCTGACGCGCAACAATCCTGCACCGATTTTTATCTCGCGCGGCAATCAGATCGATTGTCTCAGCGCCGAAAGCGTTCCGCTTGGCGCATCGCGTGATGTGCGCCCAGTCATCACAGAGATCGAACTCGAAGCCGGACTGACCATTGTCATTTACACCGACGGTTTAACTCATGCAGGCGAAAGGCGCGGCCAGCCGATGGATGTCTGTGAGACGATCCGCTCTTTGCAGGAAGAACAGGATCCGACGCCACAAGAACTGGCTGACGAATTACTTGCCTATGCGGTCAAACTGGACGATGAGCGGCCAGCCGACGACATCAGTGTTCTCGTCCTGAAAGTTTCCGCGCGCCGCGGCGACGATGTGCGCCGCATGTCTGTTCGCCTGCCGATTTCTTGATATGAGAAAATCCAATTGGGTTGGGCTGAGCATTTGAGATTTCGAGTTGTCGAAAAATTGTATTATGAAATGAAGGAGCAGGTTATTGACATGGAACAGAGATGCCCAACGGACAGCGTGATAATCGACAACGGAGAAGTGCTGGCCATACACGGTGATCTGCAGCAACTTGGCAATTTGATGTACGATAATGGATGAGCCTGGAAGTAAACGATTTCTGATCGGCATTGTCGGCCCATGCGGCGCCGGTAAATCAACGCTCATTGCGGGGTTGAAAAGCATCGGTTTTCAATGCCGACACATCGCGCAGGAACACTCCTACGTCCCGGCCATGTGGCAAAAAATCACCAATCCTGATGTTCTGATTTTTCTAAACGCATCATTTGAAGTATCCACCCGCCGCCGAAAACTTAACTGGACAGAGGCCGATTACGATGAACAACAACGCCGTCTTAGCCATGCCCATCAACATGCCGACTTGCTCATCGAAACAGATGCCCTCACCACAGACAAAGTCCTGGAAAATGTGCTCGAATTCCTGAAACA
Source organism: Chloroflexota bacterium (assembly GCA_021796315.1). The sequence goes on along the minus strand of JAJYOH010000238.1, from coordinate 5,542 downwards.
CAAAAACTAATCCAAAGGAATCTAAACGTGATGCACCAGATTCCTCTCGTTCATAGTATAATCACGCCGCGCCAGCCAAAAGCTGGTATTTTTTTGGACGGAGTAAACCATGAATCGTAGCCGAAACAACTGGCTGATCGTGATGATAGTTGTCCTGGTCGCCTTTTCACTATGGGTGGACCTTAGCAAGAACATCACGATCCAGAATCCCCTCAACAATACTACTCTCGTTAACCGCAATACCGATATTCGCCTGGGCCTTGATCTACGCGGCGGTCTTCAAACCCTGCTTCAAGCCGACGTGGCCAATTGCGCATCAGTAAAAGCGGCCGACCTGGAAACCACTCGAACCATTCTGCAGAACCGCGCCAATGCGCTCGGCGTCAGCGAGATCACCATGCAAACCGCAGGCAATTGCCGCATCGTGGCCGAATTCCCCGGTATCAGCAACCCCGAAGAAGTTGTGGCCGCCTTGCAACAGACTGCCCTGCTTGAATTCATAGATGCCGGCGACACGCCACTCACGATCGGAACAAAAGTTCAAACAGATTATGGTCAGGCTTCAACAACCACGCAACCCACAGTGACACCTGCGGCGGCGACTGCCACGCCAAGCGCAACGGCCACGTCCACCGCCTCACCAACTCCCGCGCCAACCGTCTACCACACTGTTATGACCGGAGCCGCATTAAGCACAGTTGGAGTACAGGTAGGCTCGAAACCCGGCACCTATCAAATTTCCTTCACGCTCAAACCCAATTCCACACAACTATTCGCAGATTACACTTCATCCCACATTGGAAAAATTCTCGCTATCGTTCTCGATAAGAGCGTCATCTCCTCGCCGTCTATCCAGAGCGCTATTACAGGCGGAGACGGCTCGATCACGGGTAGTTTCACATCTGCTGAAGCCAACTCACTGGCAGTCCAACTTCGCTACGGCTCCCTGCCCGTGCCTGTAAAAGTTGTCGAAAGCCAAACGGTCGGTGCAACGCTTGGAGAAGATTCAGTCCGCAAGAGTCTGACGGCGGGCGCAATCGGCCTGGCTGTGGTTATCCTGTTCATGGCATTTTATTATCGTCTGCCCGGCGTCATCGCTGACCTTGCCCTGGTGACCTACGCCTTGGTTTCCTTCATGCTTTTCAAGATGATTCCCATTACATTGTCGCTGCCTGGCATTGCCGGTTTTATCTTGAGTATAGGTATGGCAGTAGATGCAAACGTCCTGATCTTTGAACGTCTCAAAGAGGAACTGCGCGCCGGCCGCACACTTAGCCAGGCCATTGAGCTTGGCTGGAGCCGCGCCTGGCCATCCATACGAGACTCAAACTCATCCACGCTGATTACGTGTCTCATCCTGTACGTTTTTGGCAACAGCTTTGGCGCCAGCATGGTAAAGGGCTTCTCGATCAACCTTGCTCTTGGCGTAGTTGTCTCGCTCTTCACTGCCATCATCGTGACGCGCACCTATCTGCATCTGGTACTCGACAACCTAAAACTCGGCGAGCACCCGCGTTGGTTTGGGCTTTAGGAGTAGGAGAACACTATCATGAACATCATCAAGAATCGCTATCTTTACTTCCTGATCTCCCTGCTGGTCATCGTGCCGGGTATCGTCTTTATGGCCCTGCATTGGGCAAGCACCAAGGAAGGCCCATTGGCCCTCGGCATTGACTTCAAAGGCGGTTCCCTGCTCGAAATTCAATTTGCAGGAACGCGTCCTTCGATCAGCGACGTGCAGACCGTCTACAATCAATTCTCCACTGCCGCACAACCTTTGAACGATCCGGTCATTCAGCCGCTCGGCACAGATTCATTCTCGATCCGCTCCAAACAAATGGACGATGCCACCAAAGGCAAGCTTGTTGCCGAAATGGAATCCAAGTTTGGGTCCAAAGTGACTGTCTTGAACTTCACGTCCGTCTCGGCCTCGATTGGCGCGGAAGTCACCAACGCCGCCGGAGGCGCCATTCTGGCGGCCGCGCTCGCCATTCTGCTTTACATCTGGTATGCGTTCCGCGAAGTGGAGCATCCTATTCGATACGGCACAGCCGCCATTATCGCCATGCTCCACGATGTCTTCGTCGTACTCGGCGTGGAAGCCATGCTCGGTTATTTCCTGGGCTGGGAAGCGGACGCCCTCTTCCTGACCGCAGTCCTGACCGTCATCGGTTTCTCCGTTCATGATACCATCGTGGTGTTCGACCGCATCCGCGAAAATGCCAACATTTACCGCCGCGTCGAATACGAGAAGATGGTCAATCATTCCATCGTCCAGACGCTCGACCGCTCGATCAACACCCAGCTCACAGTCATGTTCACACTTTTTGCGCTGGCGCTCTTCGGCGGCGACACCATCCGTCACTTCGTCATCATCCTGCTGGTTGGAATTTTCTCTGGCACATACTCATCCATCTTCAACGCTTCACCCATTCTGGTTGTATGGGAAAACAAAGAATGGAAGAATTGGTTTAAACGCAAAGAGTCAGCGACCGCATAAAGCACAACCAAGTCTGTATGCTACAATGGCGCATCGCAAAGGTGCGCCATTGTTTTTTAATTGAAAGGATGGTGATTAGATGCAACGCACTACATTGGCTACACGCTGTTTGATTCTCAGCCTATTTCTCGCCCTCGCCTCATGCCGACCGTTGGCGGAATCCGCTACACGGGCCTCGTCAACAACTGAAACGGCCTCCCGCTTACCGGTCCAGACTGAAGCGGCCTCAACATCAACATCATCAACTCAAATCCAAATATGGCATCCTGCCCCGGGAACGACATGGCAATGGCAACTCGATGCTCCCGTAGACGAATCGGTGAACGCGCAGGTTTTCGATATTGATCTATTTGCAAACGATGCGGCAGTTGTGGCGGCCTTGCATGCCAAAGGCGCAAAAGTTATTTGTTATACCAGCGTCGGTTCCCGTGAAGACTGGCGTCCCGACGCTAACCAATTTCCAAAAGAAATTGTCGGCAAAAATTATCCCGGCTGGCCCGGTGAAAAGTTTTTGGACATCCGCCAAATTGATAAATTGGCGCCGATCATATTGGCACGCCTGGATATGTGCAAAGCAAAAGGATTTGACGCAATCGAGCCGGACAACATTGACACTTACAACACAGACACTGGCTTCCCACTGACCTACGAGGATCAACTGAAATATAATCGCTGGCTGATCGAGCAGGCGCACGCACGCGGGCTTTCGATTGGCATGAAAAACGACAGCGACCAGGTGGCAGATCTGGTCAATGATTTTGACTGGGCGTTAACAGAGGATTGTTTTTATCAGAATTGGTGCAAACAAATGAAACCATTTATTCAGCAGGGCAAGGCGGTGTTTGCCGCAGAGTACACCGATACCGGAATCACGCTCGATGATTTTTGCCCGCAGGCAAAAGAAATCGAGTTTAGCGCCATCTTTAAGAACCGCGACCTGGGCGCATTCAGGAAAACATGTCCATGAGCTTTCTCATTAAAGGTCTTATTCTCGGCTTCGCCATCGCTGCGCCCGTTGGGCCGATCGGCGTGTTATGCATCCGCCGCACGTTGGCTGATGGGAAAATGAACGGTTTTTTCTCCGGTCTCGGTGCAGCTACCGCCGATATGTTTTACGGCGCGGTCGCGGCATTTGGCCTGACCGCCGTACAGAAAATTCTTGTCGGCCAACAATTCTGGCTGCACATCCTTGGTGGATGTTTTCTACTCTATCTCGGCCTTCGTACCTTTTTTACCGGGCCAGCAAAACAGGCAGTGGTCAGCGAAGCAAGGCGCGGATTAGTATCGGCCTATCTTTCCACTCTCGGCTTGACATTAACCAACCCCGCCACGATCATTTCATTCACAGTGATTTTCGCCGGCCTGCAACTTGGCGTGACAAATGGGAATGTTCTATCCGCGGGCTTACTCGTATCCGGTGTATTCCTCGGTTCAGCAGCCTGGTGGCTGACATTGAGCGGCATTGTGGGTTTCTTTCGAAAGAAGTTCACACCGGAATGGATGGCATGGGTCAATAGGCTGGCGGGTTTGATCATTTTTGTATTCGGCGTTATAGCACTCGCAACATTCAAATAAGACACTCAGTTCCTGAAAGTTGGTTATAACCGACTCATTGCGCCAGCCCGCAGGCGGTGGATTGAGCCTGTCGAAATCGCTTCCATGCACATTGAGCAGGCGGCTTTCGCGAAGCACCCTTTAGGGTAGCCCCGCGAAACAGGCGACAGAAAACCGCAATCTATGACCGTTCTTGGTATATAATCACGTCCAAGAAACGGGAGCATACCAAATGACCCTCGATAGCTATCTACAAGAAGCAGGCGCACTCGCTACCCTGGCAGGCATCCTGGCTGGTTTCGCGATTTCGGCGGTAGTTCAACTTCTTTCGTCCGATAAACAAGGGAAACTAACCACGGTAACCATTGTGGTATTCTCTGCCTCCACGGTCATGTTCCTGTATTCTCTGCTTGTGTTTGTGCTGTTGTTTGCGGCCGCCGCGGAGCAAAATGCCGTCCCTGCCAAGTTGGATAACCTGGGCACTTACGCGCTTCTTGTCGTTTTTGGCGCAGTGTTCGTTTTTCTGGCTGGCATCGGATTAACGGGATGGATTCGTTCAAAGGCCGCGGGGGTCGCCACGACTATCCTGGCCTTGATTACCATGTGCCTGACGAGTGTAGCAATTGTCTCGGTAATTTCACTCTTCACATGATCAGGCTAAATATCAAACGCTGCAACGAAAGAGCCGCCCTCAAACAAAGGTGGCTCTTTTTTCTTCTCACTCTTTGCGTCACCGTATCTTGAACATTTGCATCATCTTCATCGCCAGGTTCAAGTCGCCGCCCAATTTGATCTTGCCCTGCATGAAGGCCTGCATCCCATCCAATTCGCCGGTGAAGATCTTGACGTAGTCGGACGAATCAGCGGTAAGAGTCATCGTCGGCTGTTTGCCGGGAATTCCCTGGGCTACTGTGACCTTGCCATCCTTGATGGTCGCATTCCATTCGCCAGGTTCTGCGCCCGTGAATTTGAAATGGATGATCGCGTCCACACCCATTGCCTTTTCTGCGATGAACGCGCCCGGCATTTTTGACATAAGCTCTGAAATCGTAAGGGGCATTTCGATTCTCCTTTTTATTATAAGTAGGGGCACAGCGGCGCTGTGCCCCTACTATAAATTATTGTAAATTTTCAAAGATGGCAGCCGCGCCCATCCCGCCGCCAATGCACATCGTCACCATGCCGTACTTGGACCTGCGACGGCCCATCTCGTAGATCAACTGTGTTGTGAGTTTAGCGCCTGTGCATCCAAGCGGATGACCGAGGGCGATCGCTCCACCGTTGACGTTGACCTTGCTCTCGTCAATCTCAAGCGTGCGCAAGACCGCCAGCGACTGCGCGGCGAAAGCTTCGTTGAGTTCGAACAGATCAATATCATTCAACGATAAGCCCGCGATCTTCAACGCTTTTGGAATGGCAACGATTGGTCCGATACCCATTAATTCAGGGGGGACACCTCCCACCGCAAATGCGACGAAGCGAGCCAAC
>JAJYOH010000011.1 GCA_021796315.1 Chloroflexota bacterium | reverse complement strand
CGGCTGTTGTCGTTTTCCATCCCCGATGCGGTTGGGCTGGGAATCACCACGCCCGCCGGACTTGTCGTCCACATGAGCGACTTTAAATTCGACCACACGCCCGTGGACGGCTGGCCGACCGATTACGGCAAGCTGGCTGAGTTCGCGGCGCGCGGCGTCGACCTTTTACTGTCTGATTCGACCAACGCCGAGCGCCCCGGCTGGACGCCATCTGAGATGATCATCGGCCCAGCCTTCGACAAAGTTTTTTCGGAAGCCAAAGGCCGCATCATCGTGGCGACATTCGCATCGTTGATCTCGCGCGTCCAGCAAGTGGCCGATGCCGCATCCAAACTTGGACGCAAGATGGCGCTCGCTGGCCCAAGCATGATCGATAACGTCAAGATCGCCCGCAAACTGGGCTATCTCGACATTCCCGATTCGCTCCTGATTCCGCTCGACGAAGCTCTGCACATGCAGGATCACAAAGTGGTGCTGATGTGTACCGGCTCGCAGGGCGAGCCATCCTCCATCGTTGGACGTTTATCGGCTGGCACGAATCGTCAGTTCGATCTCAAGACCGGCGATACCGTGGTGCTTTCCTCGCACCCGATTCCCGGCAACGAAGAGTCGATCAGTAAAACCATCAACCGCCTGTTGCGGCGCGGCGCGACGGTCATCAACGACACGATCGCACCCATCCACGTTTCGGGACACGCCAGCCAGGAAGAGTTAAAACTTTTGCTCAACCTTGTGCGGCCAAAACACTTTTTGCCGATCCACGGCGAACTGCGACAGCTTACCCGTCACGGCGACATGGCAAAGATGGTCGGCATCCCGCCCGAAAATGTGATCGTCGTCGAGAACGGACAGGTTGTCGAATTGCAGGGCAACAAGATAAAACTCGGCGAACGAATCCCCGGCCAATATGTTTTTGTGGATGGCGAATCTATTGGCGACATCGATTACGATGTTATGCGCGAACGCGAACAGTTGGCGCGCGGCGGCATCTTCCTGATCGACCTGAGCATCGACAAATTAACCGGCCGCCTGCTTCACGAACCCGAGATCATCACGCGCGGTTTTGTCTCACCCGAGGAAGCCGAGGGATTGATCCCCGAGGCTCGCAAGGTTGTGATGGAAATCGTCAACAGCCGCGGCCTGGATAACGAAAAGGATATCATCAGCGCGGTCAAATCCTATCTGCGGCAGGCAACGAATCGCAGGCCGATGGTTTTTGTCACGTTGAGCAAGGCGTAATTTCTGTAAGGGCACAGCGACGCTGTGCCCTTACAATTTTTGTGCGATCTGCCGATCCACTTTTCCCATCGGGTAATCGCCCAGCTCCCCCGCCTTCACCCATTTCAAATTTTCATCGTCCGGCATCGAGACCAATTCCGCGCAAAAGGCATGAACTGTGACTTTGAAATGTGTGTACGCGTGCTTGACGATTCCCAACGCGTCTTTTCTTTTGACCTTTAAACGGGTCGCCGTTTGAATGGCTTTTGCCAACTCTTTAGCCGGGTCGCCGTTTACGCGCGCATTCGGGAACTCCCACATCCCGCCCAGCAATCCCTTCGACGGGCGCTTCATCAACAAAACTTTTCCGCGTCTCACAATCACCGCCGCGGCATGAACATAATGCGGCGTTGACTTCTTCGGCTTCAACACCGGGCGCTTTTCCTGAATCCCAAGTTCGCGCGCCTTGCATAATTTCATCAGCGGGCAGATCAAACAACGCGGATTCTTCGGCAGGCAAATCGTCGCGCCCAAATCCATCAGCGCCTGGTTGTAATCGCCCGCCTGACCTTTTGGCAAATGTTCGGCGGCAAGCCCCCACAAAATCTTTTCACCGGCGGGCGAATCCGCTGGCTGGCTGACATCGAAAACGCGCGCAAAAACACGCCGCAGATTTCCATCCAGGGTCGGCTCATCGAGGCCGAAAGCCATCGAAGCGATCGCGCCGACAGTGTAACGTCCGATGCCGGGCAAACCGCGAAGCTCATCGAGATCGCGCGGCAGCTCGCCATTAAATTTTTCGTTAACAATTTTCGCGGCTTTATGCAAATTTCGTGCGCGGGAATAATATCCAAGCCCTTCCCAAAGATTCAAAACATCCTGCTCGGAAGCCTTTGCTAAAACTTTGATCGTTGGAAATTGCTTCATCCATTTTTCGAAATATGGGATGACCGTTTCGACGCGCGTCTGCTGAAGCATGATCTCCGAAACCCACACCGCGTACGGGTCAGGATGTCCGCGCCAGGGCAAGGTCCGGCCATTTTGGCGGTACCAGGTTAGGAGCGCCGCACTGCCTGCGCCGGTGCCGCAGGCACAGGTGAGCCGGTCGAAGTGTCGGGATGAGAAGCGGGGCATGATTCAGTTATCAGTGATCAGTTATCAGTGGTCAGTATTCAGTGGTCAGTTGCAGAGATTGGCGAGGGGCCAACTTAAGTAGGCGGAATCCGAATCAGGAAAGAGAATTAATCGAACGTCGATGTAATCTGTTTGCCTGCATCCGAGAATGATGGCATCCGCCGCTTGCGGAAAATTTGGGATTTCCTTCGTTTGAAAAAGCGCGTCGCTGCGGGTTTGGTTCAGGAACAAAAAACCCAGGCGCGCAAAATCGCGCGGCGCATAAGCCGGCCACGGATGCGCCGAGGCCAGGCCGGTATCGCGCGTGAAGAAGCGTGGGTACAACACGCGCCCGATCTGCAAAACTGCCTGTGGCTGCGCGGAAAATGCCGAGATTTGAGTCTGATCCACGCCAAGTTTTTTGACGGCAGAGGATGATGAAAGAGTCGTCGATAAAGTTGCCGGCGTTTGATTCGCATAACGCGGCGAGGCGATTCCTTCAGCCATCCACGGCAATGCGCCTACGAAAATAAAAACCCCAGCCAGGAGAATACCTTGTTTCCAACCAGCATCTTTTATATTCACCACAAAGTCACGAAGACTCGAAGACACAACTTTCCCTTTTTCGAGACTTTGAGGCTTTGTGTCCTCGTGGTCAACAAGAGGCGTAAAGATTTTCTCCGGCCTTGCTCCAAGCCACAGCGCCGCGCTCGCAAAGATTTCAGCCACACCGATCCCGAAATAAAAATATGCGATCCAATCAGCGGGAAAAGAATAGCGCCAGCCGGAGAAACGGCCAATCCCATTTGCAAGTGCATAGCCGAGCGAAAAGGCCAGCGGAATTAATCCCGCCCAGCGCAGACGCTTCCAGGCTGCGCCGAGACCGATGGCAATCATGGCGAGATAAAAGATCACGAGCAAAAGGTTATACCAGGCCAGACTGCCGTCCCACTGCATCCAGTAAAGATTGATCGGAGCCAACAGGCCATTGTAGGATTGGATCAACGGCAAGGCGAGAATTCCGCTGATCTCAGTGGCAGAGAAATGAGTGGCAATAAAGCCGAAAACAAACTTTGGATCTTTCAACGCGAAAGTCAGCAATATCCCGAGCAGGCCTTTGCCTTGCAAGTCCACGCTCTGCAAATCAAGGTTGCCGGTGTATTTATATTGGCTGGCAATGACTTGATACTGAAACGGCGCATCGAAAGTGAATTGGCCGGTGTGAAGATAATTATGCAGCAACCAGGGCGCAACCGAAAAAACAATACCCAACAGGAAGAAAGATGAGAGAGCGAAGAAAGTGTTCTTGTTTTTCCAGCCGATGGCGAGCAAAGCCGCCAGCAGGATAAAGGGCAAAATCAACATGGACTGTGTGCGCAGCAGCATCAACATTCCGAACATGCCGCCCGCCGCCAATGCGCTTTTCCAATCCCTGCGTTCCAGCCAACGTAACGCGAACAGACAGGCTAGTGCGATCAGTAAAAATGTCGGCAGGTCAACCAGCAGGGTTTTCGTGTTGGAGACACGCGTCTGCGAGGAGATCAGCAGGCTGGTCCATTCGCGGAAAATGGCGAACAACGCGATGATGATGCCTGCCGTTCGGCTGTGCAATTTTTTACCGAGATAATACAAAACCACCGGGAAGAGCGCCAGCACAAGAGTCTGCCCGGCGATGATCAAGTCATAACGCTCCCCCACCAGCAAATGTAAAATGGCAAGCAGAACAATAAACAACGGACGCGTCGGGATTTCGCCCTGGTATGGATATCCGATCAACAGGCTGTGCGCCATCGAGTCGTAATAGCCTGCGTCGGAGTTTGGAAAAGCTTGAAATGTCGGGGGGTCCATCGGCGCGTAAAAACTATTCTGCATCACACTGACTGGGACGTTAAGCCAGATGACGACAGCCAGGAGCCAGATCAGCACGGGAAGGATAAAGCCAAGGGAACGCGCACGAGGCAGGAGCGAAACACATAAAACGCAAAGACCGCCGACCAGAATCAAAACCATCTGCCAGCCCAGGACGGGAACGCCGGGTTCGCCCCAGTAAGCGCTATCAGGCGTCAGGCCGATGCGGGTAAGAGAAATAAAAATAAAAATGAAAAGGAGAAATAAAAAGGCAATGGATGACGCAATAAGAATCGGTTTGCGGTCAACGATATTTTCACGATGAAATCCAAAGCGGATGAAGAGTAGAAAGAGGGAAGCTTGAAGGAAAAATAAAAGTAAATAGAAAAGGATCGGGCTAAGGCGTTGGTAGTAAGGCAGGGAATGTACCGAGTCGAGATAACGCAAAAGGAAAAGCGAAACGGCCAACGTCAGGGAAAGAAGCGCCGAGGCGACCATGAAGGCAGGACGCGCGAGTGAGGCGAGTCGCTGTGGCGGGCGCGCGGCAAAATATATCCATAAAGCGAAAAACGCAAACAGTACGGCAAACATTGCCAGGCGCGAAAGGGAAAAACTGCTGCCTTCGTGCGGGACAAAAGCCAACGCAAAGAAGGCGGCTCCCGCTTCGAGAGCCGCTAAAATAAAGAACCATCGCCAATGAGTCTGAGCAGATTTCATGAGGGGATTGCTTCACATAAGCGCTCAAGCCGCCGTCCTCGGCGGCGAGACGCCACCGAGAGCAGTAACTAAAACTGAAAGCCGTTGCGTGCGGGCACGATCTTATAAGAAAAATTATTGACGTACGTGAGGAGTCGTTCTTCGAGCGCGCTCCAATCTTTCGAGTTGAAAACTTTTCGGGCAGCCGATTCATTATCCGCCAGCAAGCCGACCTGGATCTGCGGATACGAGCCGTACACGGTGGCCCATGCATCAATTGGCTGAAAGCCCAGCCGCTGAACACCCGGCACCCATTCCCCGATCACGAACTCGAAATATTCCTGTTCGTGTTCGGATGCGATATCCCAGGTCATGATTATTTTTACAGACACGTCATTTACTCGCGTTGATAGTCCAGTACGACCACATGCGTCTCTTCGGGCAGGCCGCTGCGCGTGACCTTAAGTGAAGGCTGGGATTCAGGTTTGGTCAATCCCATTTCCTTGATGAATTTGTTAAGCGAGTCGAGAGAAAGCTTGGCATCCGGCGTGGCGTAGTGCATCGGGATGACAATGTTCGGCTCGAGCAGGCTGATGACTTCTGCAGCTTTCGCGGCGTTAAGTCCGCCGCCGCCTCCCACCGGGACGAGAGCCACGTTGACCGTACCCAGCGCGTCGATCTCCGCCTGAGACGGGGCCTGCTTAAGATCGCCCAAATGAGCGACGGTGATGCCATCGTAATCAAACACATAAATCGTATTGCGGACTTTATCCTTGGCCTTCCTGCCTGCACTGTCGGTCTGAACGCCGGTAATGAATACGCCGCCGATCTCGAACTCACCCGGGCCATCGATCACATGCGAAGCGCCTTTGACTGCGTCGCTGTTATTGTGACCGGGCGCATCGTGGCTGATGATGGTAATGTCTGCCTTCAATTTGAGCGGGAAATAACCGATCTCTTTGCTATCGAAAGGATCCGTCACCACCGTGGCGTAGTTGCGTTCAGTGAGACGAAAACAGGAATGTCCGTACCATGTAATCTCCATGAAAAAAGCCTCCGAGGGGCATATTATAATTGATAAAATCGCCAAAGGATAAAACCATGCCCAAATCCAAATCGCTCGCGTATTTCGAAGCTGTATTTACTGTTGTTGTGTGGGGCGCGACATTCATCGCCACCAAGATCGCCCTGCAGGAAGTCTCGCCCGCCACCATCGTCTGGCTGCGATTTGCAATGGGAGTGGTCATCCTGGGTGTGACGGTGATATTGAGAAAACAATTCGCCATCCCTGAAAAAAGCGAATGGCTGTATTTTGCCCTGCTGGGTTTCATCGGTGTGACCTTTCATCAATGGCTGCAAGCCAACGGATTGATCACCGCGCAAGCCACCACCACGGCCTGGATCGTCGCCACCACGCCGATCTTCATCGCTCTTCTGGGCTGGCTGGTGCTAAAGGAAAAACTCAATTGGATTCAAGTCGGCGGAATTGCGGCGGCGGCCCTCGGCGTTTTGTTGATCGTCAGCAAAGGCAACATCGGCGCGCTCTTCACCGGCAAGGAGGGCAGCATCGGCGACGTGCTGGTTCTCATCAGCGCGCCGAACTGGGCCATTTACACCGTGCTTTCGCGGCGCGAGTTGGCGCGTCACCCAGCGGCGCGCATGATGTTCTACGTAATGCTGCTGGGCTGGCTGTTCACCAACATTTGGATATTCGGATTCGGCCCAGGATTAACCGAAATACATAACATCACACTCAAAGGCTGGATGGCGATTCTCGTGCTCGGCATTTTCGGATCCGGCCTGGCTTACATTGCATGGTACGACGCGCTGCAAGCCCTGCCCGCTTCACAGCTTGGCGTGTTCCTCAACATCGAACCATTGGTAACAACCTTGCTGGCCGCGGCATTGTTGAATGAGGCCGTCACTTTATTGGTCTTGCTGGGCGGTGCGATCATCATCTTCGGAGTATGGCTGGTGAATAGAAAACAACGGCAATGAGCGCGAACCTGAAACCACGACTGTCAACAGGCGCGTCTGCTTCTCCGACTTCAAACGGATTCCGATTAACGATTCCCGCCGGCCCCGCAGGCGGCTACCGTTTATCTCAGCTCGACGACCACGCGCACATCGCGCGCAAAAACTATCCTTACGCGCCGCCTTTTTCGTTCAGCCTGAAAGCCAGAGTCTCGTCTGTATCTGTTCCCGGAACATGGGGCTTCGGATTGTGGAACGACCCGTTTGGATTCTCCTTTGGGCCGGAAGAGAATTTTTTCAGGTTGCCATCTCTCCCGAACGCAATCTGGTTTTTTTATGCGTCGCCACAAAATTATCTATCCTTTCGAGACGATAAGCCTGCACGAGGTTTTTTGGCGCAAGCGTTTCGCAGCCCACGCTTCCATCGACTTTTAATTCCGGCGGGATTGGCGCTCCCCTTTTGGAGAAAGAAGACGCGACAATTATTGAGCCGCATCATCGACGAAGACTCAGCGGCTATCAGTGTAGATGTAACTCAATGGCACACGTACCGCCTCGAGTGGAGTCCGATGCGGTCCGCTTTTTGGGTGGATGATGTCAAGGTGCTGGAATCGCCGGTGAGTCCGCGTCCGCCGCTGGGGCTGGTCATCTGGATCGATAATCAATACGCGGCATTCAGACCAGATGGGAGAATCGACTATGGCATTTTGGAGGGGAAAGAAGAGTGGCTTGAAATAGAAAATTTCGTGATGCGTAAAACGTAAAAGGCCCCGAATGCCCGGAGCCTTTTTCTTGCGGAATACGAATTACGTTTTATGCTTGCGCTTTCTTTGCTTTGTCTTGTATCATCCGCACGATGGCGATGATCGCACCAACGCCTAATGCAACAACGCCGAGCCAATTAAGTGAGAGTGGAAGGCTGAACGGTAATTTGCGGAAGAGCGTGTCGAGCAAAACGCCGAGGATGAACAACCCGCCAAACATGCGGTTGTGATAAAAACAAAAGCCGGAAAACCACGTAGGCCAGAAAGTTTCAAAACCTTTGGGCGCGCTATCGGGTCGAGGCCTGGACAAAACTGCAATAGCGTAAAACGCGCGCTGGCCCGCGAACAAAATCAACAACATAAAAGTTGAGAAGTATCCCGTGCCAACGAGGTAGATCACAACCGCGTAGGCAATGACGATGGAAGCCATGTTGACGTAGCGCGCAAAGGTCTGACCGACACGCACCGGGAAAGTGCCCACACCTTTGGCCTTGTCATCGTTCATCTTGTCGATGTGTTTTCCAACATTGATGCTGGCAACGCTCAGTCCAAACGGGATACCTGCCAAGGCAACATTCCAAACATTTGAAAGATTGCCGCCATTACCAAGCGCCAACACAAAATAAACACCCGCGATCATGATCGGCCCCCAGATAATAAAGATGGCAAGTTCTCCCAATGCCCAGTATTTCAGCGGCCAGGTATAGAAAAGCAGGATCAAAGCGCCAAAGGCAAAGAGGCCGATCACTACCGGGTTGAAACCCGTGTAAAACAACGCATACACACCGGAAAGTGTGGCGATCACGCCGCTGACGAGAAACCACTGGATCTGCTGACTCTTCGTCCAGAAATTTTGCACCAGCGGATGCACGCCGTATTGTGTGCGGAAATAATTATCCTTGTCGATGCCGCGCGAATAATCGGTGTAGTCATTGAGCAGGTTGTTGGTGCCGTGTGCAATGAAAAGTCCGAGCGTCAGAATGATCCATGGCAGCCAGGAAAAATATCCATCACGCCAGGCCAGCAGTCCGGCAATGATGCTTGAATAAATCGTGACTGTCGTCACGGCAGAACGGGTGGCGATCAGCCATTTGGAGACAACATCGAGCGAATCCCACTCTTTCTTGTCATCCATCTTAACGAGTTCCCATGCGGCTTTGCGCCACATTGCAAAATTGATTTTCATTTTACTTCCTCCGAATTGGTCTTGTGCAAAATTATACAACCATTCCAAAACAATTCCGAACGTTTGGCAACAAAAAACAGAATAGAATTCATCCATTCTGTTTTGACGGTTTGACTTGGGTTTATCTAACGCCAGAAATTAGCGGTAAATGGGAGCAGGCGCAGAGTCACATCCAATATCAGGCCGAGCAAGAACCAGACACCAAAGGCACGGTTGTTGCCAAAGGCAAGGGGTGCAAAATATAACGGCCACCCGCCCTGCCCATCCGGGAAATTTTCGGGGCGAGTCTCAGGCTTGGGCTTGAGAAGCGCCGGATAAACCTGAAAAAATGTGGGCAAAGCTAACAGGACAACCAGCATAACCGGTGTAAAAAATTTGATGGCAATTAAATATCCTGTAAAAAGATACGGCAGGATCATCATTGTCAACACGGTGTAACGTGCAGCTTTTTCGCCGATCAGAACTGGCAAGGTATGTATCTTCTTTTCTTTGTCAATTTTGAATTTATCGATATGTTTTCCGAAAATGACAGTCGTCACGCCCAACACATACGGGATGCTGGCAATCATCACATTCCAATCCCATTTGTGGGCCATCACGTAATATCCGCCACCGATCATGAGCGGACCCCATACAATGAGAACGGCAACTTCGCCCAACGCAATATATTTCAACGGCCAAGTATAGAACAGGACAAAGAATGCTCCAAGACCGAGCAGGATCCAGACATTTATATCCCAACCATTGATGGCAATAAGATAAATGCCAGTTGCAAGCGCGATCAAACCTGTTACCGCAAAATAGGTCAAATGCTGACGTTTGGTCATCAGTCCACTTGCGATGGGCTGTGCGCCGTAGATGGTGCGGAAATAATTGTCCTTGTCCACGCCGCGTACATAGTCCGTGAAATCGTTAAAGATATTATTTGCGGCGTGTGCCATGATGAGACCAAAGGTCAGGGCAAGCCAGGGAACAAAATGGAATACACCGGCACGGACGGCAAAAATTCCGGCCAATGCAGCCGATAAAAAGGTCATGATCAAAACCGCGGCGCGCGTGGAAATCAACCAGCGCGAAATCACATCCAACTGATCCCATTCATCTTTGGAAACTTCCGGGATCACGTTAAGCGCTTTCTGCCACATTGTAAAATTCAATCTCATAAAATTCTCCTAAGGATGTTTTTGGAAATTATAACGCGTTGAGAACAGGAACAAACACACGCGACCAGCCGAACACATCTGGACGTTCATCACTATAGAACAGTGATTTTTATCGCTAGTATATTTGTGATAATTGTCACATACTAAAGTGACGCATCATCCAAACGCCGAAAACTGGAGGGACCAGGCGTTCAACCAGACAGGAGAAGTCTTATGACCGATGCTGTACTGACTTCATCAACACTTGCCCTAAATCCTAAACCGATTGAATATCTTTCGTTGCTAGAAGAAGCCGCAGTCGGTGCGGAAGAAAAATGAAACTGCGTACCTGCACAAAACCTGGCTAGAGAAGGTGTCTGACGAGGAGATGACTCATGACGATTACCGAAGTAACGGAGCGTTCATTTTATACGAAGGTGCTTGAAGCCACGCCGGATGGCGAACGGTTGAGGCTTTGCCTGGAGTGCGGAAATTGCAGCGGGATATGTCCCTTTGGCTATTTGATGACTTATCCGCCCAGCAGGATGGTCGCGATGCTGCGCGCTGACCGATTCAACCAGCTGCTGGAAACCGATTCGATCTGGATGTGTGTGTCCTGTTACGCCTGTACTGCCGCTTGCCCATCGAAGATTCCGCTGACACCCGGCCTGATGGCGAGTATCAAGGAAGAACTAATACTAACAGGCAATGTCCCGACTGAACTCCAAAACGCATTGACGAATTCCCAACGCTACGGCAACCCGCTTGGCGAATCCCCGCGCAAACGGGCAGACTGGACAAACGGTATCATGCCGGAAGTCAAAGTTTTGGGCAAGGTCAGGCAGCCGGTGGATGTTCTATGGTTCGTCGGCGATTACGCCTCCTATCATCCGCGCGTTCAATCCACAACCAAAGCATTGGCAAAAATCTTGAATGCCCTCGGCGTGGACTTTGGGATTCTGGGGCCCGATGAATCGAGCGATGGCGACTCGCAACGGTTGGCTGGCGAACACGGCTTGTTCGAGATGCTGGCGGATAAGAACGCCAAAGCATTCGGCAAATACAAATTCAACGAGATCATCACTACCGACCCTCACGCTTATAACGCACTCAAGAACGAATATCCGCGGCTGGGCATTTCGTATCCCGTCCGGCATTACACCGAGTTTCTGGCGGAACGACTCGACCAAATCAAACCACTGCTGACGCGAGAGATCAAAGCCAAAGTCACGTACCATGATCCGTGTTATTTGGGCCGCGCAAACGGAGTGTTCGATCAACCGCGTGCATTGATCGAATCCATCCCCGGAATATCGCTGGTGGAGATGCCGCACAATCATATGAACAGTCTGTGCTGCGGCGGTGGCGGCGGCGGGATGTGGCTCGACGGCTTCCAATGGGAGAAAGCGCACATTCGCTTGTCGGAGTGGCGCGTGCGCGAAGCACTGACTGTCGGCGCGGAGATTATGGCAGTTGCCTGCCCGTATGAGACGCCGCGTTTTGAAGACGCCGCCAAAACGGTCGAGGGAGCCGCGCAGCTCAAAGTAAAGGACATCGCAGAACTGCTGGTCGAAGCAATGGGAATCCAGTGAGGTGAACGATGAACATCGTTGTATTGGCAAAACTTGTTCCCGATCTGGTTGAAGAACTCACCATTGATGCGAACGGCTCAGCGCTCGATTTATCCTTTGCGCGTCTGATCATCAACGAATTCGACGATCATGCTATCGAGCAAGGCATCCTATTAAAGGAGAGCGGTGGAGGTCAAATCACCGTCATCGCTCCTGATATCGAAGGCGCCGACGACATCCTGTTCACGGCGGCCGCTAAAGGTGCGGACCGAATCGTCAAAATCAAAGGTGATTTCAGCAATGTGAACAATCACGCCTTTGCGCGCGTCTTCGCAAAAGCTGTCAAGGAAATCCAAGCCGATTTGATCTTGACCGGCGTACAGGCCCACAATGATCTCGATGGTGCCTTGGGTCCGCTGGTCGCCGAGTTATTGGAAATGCCCTACATCGGTTATGTGTCCGCCGTTTCACTCAATGATGGAAAAGCTCTCATCAAAAAAGAATATCCCGGCGGCTTGCTGGCTGAAATGGAAGTCAAACTTCCGGCGGTGGTTGGAATTCAAGCGGCGGAACAACCACCGCGCTATGTGGCTGTCAGCAAGGTTCGTCAGGCGATGAAAACATCGAGCATCGAAGAACAAGACGCGTCAAACCCGGACTCGTGCGGCGGGCCAACCGTCGGACGCATGTTCCAGCCCGAAGCCAGCGCGCACGCAACGATGATCACCGGCAATGCGGATGAAGTTGCCGATAAACTCGTCGGCATCTTCAAAGAGCTTGGCGTCTTGTGAGTGGAGGGATGTATGAGCCAGGATATTTACGTTGTCATTGAACATTTGCGAGGGCAGGTCGCGGATATTTCATACATCATGCTTGCTGCGGCGCGCGACCTTGCTCAAAGCACCAGTGGAAATGTCACGGCGGTTTTGCTCGGACACAACGCAAAAGAATTATCAGCAAACTTCGCTGCCGATCAAACTCTCTATCTCGATCATCCCGCGCTGGCGGATTTCACGCCGGATGCTTATCAAAAAGCATTGGCTGATTTGATCCAAAAGAACCAGCCGCGTGCGGTGCTCTTCGGAAGCACTTCGATTGGCGCGGACTTAGCCAGCGTACTTTCGATCCGACTCGATTTACCGTTGGTAAATTCCTGCCGAAGTTTCACTCAGGATGGCAAATTCGTCAGCCAGATTTGCGGCGGCAAAATTATGGTTGAAGGTGAAGTGCCCTCCCCTGCCGCGCTGGTCACGATGATCCCCGGCGGATACAAACCCGAACAGGGACAAAGCGCAAAGCCTCCGGCGCTGACTCCGGCTGAGGTCCCGGCGCTGGACGCGTTGAGAGTCACGCTGAAAAATTATATCGAGCCGAAATCCGGCGATGTGGATATTTCCAAGGAACCGATCCTGGTTTCCGTCGGTCGAGGGATTCAAAACAAAGACAACATCGCGCTCGCCGAAGACTTGGCTGCCGCACTCGGCGGATTCGTAAGCGGTTCGCGTCCGGTGATTGACCAGGCATGGCTGCCGACCTCGCGCCTGGTTGGGAAATCGGGCAAGCATGTCAAGCCCAAGATCTATCTGACGCTCGGCATCAGCGGCGCGCCCGAACACGTGGAAGCCATCACCGACGCTGATACGATCATTGCCATCAATACCGACCCAAAGGCGCCCATCTTCAACATTGCGAAATACGGCATCGAGATGGATATGTTCGATCTAGTCGAAGTGTTGACCGAGAAAATCAAACAAGCCAAATAAGCATAGGAGCCGAAATGCCGATCCGCGAAACGTTCTGGAACATCCCGCAATGGGCAGAGACTGCTCAATATATTTTGGGATTCATCACAGCTATCGTCTTCCTTTATGGCATTATTCGCCGCGTTCGGCGCTGGCGGCAGGGTCAGCCGGAAAAACGCTTCGATCATATTGGCACGCGTTTGTGGTCAGTGTTAACTCAAGCGATTCTGCAACTTCGCACTGCGAGTGAGGCCTACACGGGTGTCATGCATCTGACCATCTTTTGGGGAATGATCGCCCTCCTCATCGGTACCGCACTTGCGACTTTGGATTGGGATGTGACACATCTCTTCTTTGGATTCCAATTTTTGAAAGACGGATTTTATATTGTCTATGAATTGACACTGGATATCTTTGGATTGTTGTTGATGATTGGCTTAGGTATGGCGATCTATCGCCGCTACATTCTCCGCCCGAAGCGGCTCCAGAACCCAATGCCAACGCTCACCCGCGACGATACCTACGTGCTCGTCATGCTGACCTTGATTGCCATCAGCGGTTATTTCGTAGAAGGCTTGCGTATCGCGGTGACACA
The DNA here is from genome assembly GCA_021796315.1 of Chloroflexota bacterium. Next base: position 17,341 of record JAJYOH010000011.1, on the reverse strand, counting down.
ACCATCATGGGCGAATTGGTCGCCAATTGGCAAAGCGATTGCCGCGCTGTTCATCGCCACTGGTGATCCAACCAATCGCATCCTGCATCTCTCGCTTTGGTCGTTTCACATTTTGATTGCGTTCACTCTCCTTGCGAGTTTGCCGTTCACAAAGTTATTTCACATCGCCGCGACGCCGACCAATATCTTCTTCCATTCGCTTGCACCGGCAGGAACATTATCGCCGGCGCGTTCCACAGACAGCATAGGTGTGAAAACGTGGAAAGAATTTACCTGGAAACAAATCTTGGACTTTGAATCCTGCACGCGCTGTGGCCGCTGCCAGGATGTCTGCCCGGCGTATGCGAGCGCGCAGATCCTTTCGCCGCGCACGATGATGATCAAGTTGCAGGCGCACATTTGGGAAAAAGCGAATGGCCATCAATTGCACGGCGATGTGATTACGGCGGAAGAATTATGGGGCTGCACCACCTGCCGCGTCTGTTCACAAGTCTGCCCGGCATTTATTGATCACTTGTCTTCGCTTGTAGACATGCGCCGCTATCTGATAGCCGAAGGACAAGTAGATGCGCAATTGCAAAAAGCTTTGGCGAATTTGGGACGTTATGGCAACTCCTTTGGTCAATCCGAACGGATGCGCGCCAAATGGACTCAGCCGCTCGAGCCGAAAATCAAAGACGCGCGCCGCGAACCAGTTGAATATCTATGGTTTGTTGGCGATTATGCTTCATACAGTCCAACGCTGGCTGAGGTCACATCGAAGACCGCTCAAGTATTCCAGAAAGCCGGGTTGGATTTTGGAATCTTGTACGACAGTGAACGCAATGCCGGGAACGATGTGCGCCGCGTGGGGGAAGAAGGCTTATTCGAGGCGCTGGCTGAGAAAAACGTCGGCGTGTTGGGCAAGTGCACCTATCAAAAAATCGTTACAACCGACCCGCATTCTTATAACACGCTCAAGAACGAATATTCATTCAATGGAAATGGTCATCCGCAAATATTGCATTACACCGAGTTGCTCGATCAATTGATCGCATCGGGTCAATTGAAATTCAGCAGGAAACTCGGATACAAAGTCACTTATCACGATCCATGCTATCTGGGACGCTACAACGGCGTGTATGACGCGCCGCGCAGAGTGATCGAGGCGACCGGATGCGAATTAATCGAAATGCCGCATCACGGCGACCGCGCTTTCTGCTGCGGAGCGGGCGGCGGCCGCATTTGGATGAAGGAGGCTGAAGTCAAGGAAAGACCGAGCGAATCGCGCGTGCGCGAAGCAGTAAGTCTGAACGGCGTGAATACTCTGGTCACGGCGTGCCCGAAGGATGTCACGATGTTCCGCGACGCGGCGAAGACCACCGGCAACGAGGAACGCCTGGCGGTCAAGGATTTGATCGAGCTGGTCTATGCGGCACTGTAATGTAAGTCTATGTTCCCGGCGGCGTCCCCGCCGCCGAGGACGGCGGCTCAAGCAATAATATGCAACACACTCTTGGCAATTGGGCAAATAGATTCAAAAGCTTCAATGCGAGGCTTTCGCATGGCATTGACACTTTCATGCGGACAGGCTTTCGCATCCCCATTGCCACCAAACTCATCCTTAGCTTTCTTACAGTCATCATTATCGCCAGCACCGTTTTCACTGTTGTGGGGATTCGCCTGATCAGCGACCGCATCTTGACGGAAGCCCAGCAAATGGTGGAACTCGATCTGAACTCTGCCAGAGGAATCTACGAAGGCAGATTAAATCACATCAACGATATCGTTCGCTTGACCGCGGATCGATTTTTCATCGCCGACGATTTGACCAGCGGAAACATGATGAATGCTGCCGACGAACTGATCCGGGTAAAGAATGCGGAAGGATTTGATATTTTAAATGTCACCGACGCGTATGGCAATGTAGTGCTGCGAACCGACAACCCGGGCGTCTATGGGGACAGTCAGATTCATAACGAACTCGTTTCTACAGTCCTTATCGAAAAAGCGCCTGTTGCCGCCACGATCATCGTGTCTGCGGACGACTTGAAGAAGGAATCGCCTCTCCTTGTTCAACAAGCCTACACCAAATTCATTGATACACCCATGGCAGGAATCACAGGCCAGACCGATCAAACAAGCGGCATGATGCTGGCGGCGGCAGCGCCGATCTTCGACCATAACAATAAGTTGATCGGCGTCTTATACGGCGGGGTCTTGCTGAACAGGAACAATCAAATTGTGGATGAAGTGAAACAGACCGTCTTTCAGGGCATGAAATACAACGGCAAAGATATTGGGACGGCGACCATTTTCCAGGACGATGTGAGGATTTCGACCAATGTCCTGAACGAGGACGGTACGCGCGCGATCGGCACGCGTATCATGCGGAGCGTGTACAACCAGGTTCTCCTCAAGGGCCAGCCTTTTATAGGGCGGGCTTATGTGGTGAACAACTGGTACATCACGGCTTATGAACCCATCAGAGACCTGCACAACCAAATCATCGGGATTCTATACGTTGGCATCCTCGAGCAGAAGTATACAGATATCGAGAGACAGACCATCTTTACCTTTCTGGCGATTGCCTTTGCGGGCGCGCTCGGCTCGATGGTCTTTGCCTACTTTATTTCGCAAAGGATTTCCGTGCCGCTCGGGAAACTGGTATCGGCATCCAAGGAAATCGCCGACGGCAGGTTGGATACCAGAGTGGAGATCAAATCCGGCGATGAATTGGGCAAGCTGGCCCATACTTTCAACAAAATGGCATCGGCTTTGAAAGAGCGGGATGATGAATTGAAGGAGTTTGCCAAACGAAAAATCATGGAGTCGGAGAGGCTGGCGCTCATCGGGCAACTTTCCGCCAATGTGGCTCATGAGTTGAACAACCCGCTGCAAGGGATCGTCACCTATTCCCACCTGCTCCTGGAAACCATGCCCGCCGATGAGGACGAGCCGTGCAAGAACAATCTCGAGAAGATCGTGACGCAAGCCAATCGCTGCCGCGACATCATCCGCGGCCTGCTGGATTTTTCGCGCCAGAGAAAACCGGATAAGACCTTGTGCGATGTCAATGAAGTTCTCAGAGGTTGTGTCTCCCTGCTGGAGAAGCAAGCCCTTTTCCATAACATTCAAATTTCGTGGGGTTTGGAACTGGCATTGCCGGAAGCCGTCATTGACCCGTCTCAGATCGAGCGCGTGTTCATGAACATCATCATCAATGCCGCCGAAGCCATGGAGGGGAACGGACGATTGACGCTCACGACCAAGTTTGATTCCCTCGAACGATGCATCGAATTGGATTTTTCGAACACGGGTCCGGCGATTGCCCAGGATAAATTGGATAAAATTTTCGATCCCTTCTTTACCACCAAAGATACCGGTCATGGGGTCGGCCTGGGGCTGGCGATCAGCTATGGAATTGTCAAGGAACACGGAGGCACCATTTCAGTCGAAAGCGAGCCCGGCAAGGAGACGACTTTTATTGTGAGACTGCCTGTGGCGTCCAACGGCAACAGCGAAAGTGTAACTCATGAAAACTATGTCCAAGATACTTATTATAGATGACGAAGAGGTCGTTCTGGATTCCTGCGCCCAGATACTAAAAGGCGGCGACTACAAAGTGGCTGCCGCTGTGAACGGCGACCTGGGATTGAAACTCGTCAGGGAATTCCAGCCCGATCTTGTTTACGTGGATCTCAAGATGCCCGGCATTTCAGGATTTGACGTTATCGGACGAATCCGCGAGTACGACCCGACGATTGTCAGTATCGTCATCACGGGATACGCGACGGTCAGCTCCGCGGTCGAGGCGATGAAGAACGGCGCGTATGACTTCCTGCCCAAACCGTTCACCCCCGATGAATTCCGTCTGATCACGCGGCGCGGACTCGACAAAAGAAAGTTGACGCTGGAAACCATCGCCCTGCGAAGGGAGAAAGAAATGCTGAGGGAAAATTTCGCGGCGATTGTTTCGCATGAACTGAAGGCGCCTCTCGGCGCGGTGCAGCAAAATCTGTATTTCCTGACGGATGAATTGTCGGCGCAACTCAGCGATGAACAAAAGAAACGCTTCGAGCGGATGAAGGCCAACATCGGCGATCTGATCAACCTGATTCAAACCTGGCTGCGGGTGCTGTCCGTTGATATCTCGAAAATTCGGGAGAACTTCCAACCTGTTGCGATTGAGGCGGTGGTCTCGAAAGCCATCGAAAGCGTCGAACCTCATGCAGTCCGCAAAGACATCGAGATCGTATCTTCCATTGACGAATCGCTCGATCCGGTCAGCGGTGATGAAGGAACGCTGGTCGAGACCGTGATCAATATCCTCGGCAACGCGATCAAGTATTCGCGTCCGTCAAGCCGGATACACATCAAAGCAAGAGGAGAAGAAAAAGATGTATTGATCTCCGTGACAGATACCGGTCCCGGCATATCGAAAGAAGACCTTCCTTATATTTTCAATGATTTCTACTCCGGTAAAGCGGCTCCGGCGGCTGAACGAGGCAGCGGGATCGGTTTGGCGGTTGCCCGCCGCATCGTCGAGGCGCATAACGGAACGATTTCAGTAGAAAGCGAATTGGGCAAAGGAAGCACGTTTGCAATCCGGCTGCCGGCGATCAAACCAGAACTGCAGCGCGAGCGAACGCTGGAAACGAACGGCTCGATAAAATCTTAATATGAAGGAGAAACATCTATGAGCGCACAGATAATGATGATTGACGATGATCCCGATTTCGTTTCGGGGATCAAATCCATCCTCGAGAAAGCCAGCTATAAAGTGGATGTGGCCTACAATCCCAGGGATGGATTCCAATGTCTGCAGAACAGGAAATATGACCTGCTTCTGCTCGACATCATGATGGGCCGCGGAGCCGAGGGCGTGGCTTTGGCGCGCAAGATCCGAAAGGACCCGAAGTTGAAAGAAATGCCCGTGTTGATCATCACGGGTCTGCGGGAACAAATCGCTTTCCTCTTCCCCGGTCAATCGGTCCACCCTCATTTCGTCGAGACCGATGAACTGGTCGAGAAACCGGTGGAGCCGAAACTTCTGCTGGAAAAAGTCAGCACGCTCTTGAAGATGGCAGAAGAGAGAAAGTCCAAAATCCCAACACGATAGGAGGATGATTCATGGCAACAGAACTTTCTTTCGGCGACGAAATCGCCAACATGATGTATGCCTCGCACGGCAACCCGATCCGGGAGTGCATCCAATGCGGGACATGTTCTGGAACCTGCCCGGCGGCTGAGTTCATGGATCATACGCCGCGCAAAATCATCGGCATGATCCGCGCCGACCTCAAGGATGAAGTGCTTGCCAGCAACACCTATTGGTCGTGCGCCTCATGCTATCACTGCACGGTGCGCTGCCCGGCGGGAATCGATATCGCCGACCTGATGTACGCGTTGAAGCGCTACTCGATGTGGAAGAAGGCTTATCAAGAAGGTTTGATCGGGCCTGCTTTCTCCGAGAGTTTCATCAGGATGATCGTCGGCTCCGGCAGATCCTTCGAGCCGCAATTGGCTCCCGCGTATTTATTCAAATATGGACCTCGCGGTTTGATCCAGGAAGCGCAGATGGCTACAAGCCTGGTTTTGAAAGGCAGAATGCCTTTGCTCCCAAAGAAAATCAAGGGACTCAAGAAATTCCAAAATATGGTGCGAAGGATCATCCCAATTGGAGAGCCGTCATGAAACAATATGCATACTATCCGGGCTGTTCCCTTGAAAGCCTGGCGGAGAGTTACAACATCTCGACTCTCGAAGTGGCGCGCGGACTCGGATTGGACTTGAAAGAAATCGAGGATTGGAACTGCTGCGGCGCAACGGCATACTTCCCAGTGGACGAATTACTGGCATATACGCTCGTTGCGCGCAATTTGGCGATTGCCGAAAAAGATGGCGCCAGCGATTTCGTCGCTCCATGCAGCGCCTGCTACAAGAACGCCTACTTTACCAATGCGTATCTCAAAAAGGATGCCGACCTGGCGGATCACATCAATTACGCGTTGGAAGCGGACAACCTGCACGTCAACGGAACGATGAAGGTGCGCCATCTGATCGAGGTAATTCTCGAAGATGTGGGCGTGGACGAAGTCAAGAAGAAGATCACGCATCCGCTCAAGGACCTGAAAGTTGCGCCCTATTACGGATGCCAGATGCTTCGTCCGAGAAAAGATCACGAGAACGTTGAGAACCCACAATTCTTCGAGGAACTGTTATCGGCTCTCGGCGCGGACCCGATAACGTATCCAAGCAAGACGCGCTGCTGCGGCGGCTCTTTGATCATCACGAATCGCAAAGCGGCGCTCGACATGGTCCGCAAACTTTTGGAAGACGCCGTGAACCATGAGGCGGAGGTCATTGCAACGACTTGCCCCATGTGCAATGTCAACCTGGAAGTCTATCAAAGCCAGGTCAATCAAGAGTTTGGCACGCAATTTTCAATTCCCGTTATGTATTTCACTCAACTCATGGGCGTAGCCATGGGCATCAGGGCGAAAAGTTTGGGAATTGGAAAAGAAATGATTTCTGGAGCGCCGTTGCTTAACTTTGCTCAAAGTTGAAAACAGGAGAGAAACCTATGACTGAAAAAATTGGCGTTTATGTGTGTCACTGCGGCACGAACATCGCCGGTGTGGTGGATGTCGCAGAGGTCAGCCGCTGGGCGGGAAAGCATCTCGCGGCGCAAGGCGTGGTGGTTTCGCGCGACTATAAGTTCATGTGTTCCAGCCTCGGCCAGGAGTTGATCCAGAAAGACATTAAGGAACTGGGATTAACGCGCATCGTGGTCGCGGCCTGTTCTCCGCATCTGCACGAGAAGACTTTCCGCAACGCCAGCGCGGGCGCGGGACTGAATCCGTATCTGTGCGAGATGGTTTCCATCCGCGAACAGGATTCATGGGTTCATACCGATAAAGCCGCCGCGACGGATAAAGCCAAAGCCATCATCGCAGGCGGCGTGGCGCGTGTGGCGCACAACACGGAACTCGAACCTTTGCGCGTGCCGATCCATCCCGATACGATGGTCGTCGGCGCCGGAATCGCCGGTATCCAGGCCGCGCTCGAAATCGCCGACGCCGGCTATCACGTCTATCTCGTCGAGCGTGAGCCGTCCATCGGCGGGCACATGGCTCAGTTCGACAAGACCTTCCCCACCCTGGATTGCTCCGCTTGTATTCTCACGCCGAAGATGGTGGATGTCGGCAATCATCCGAACATCACATTGCTCACGTGGAGCGAGGTCGAGAAAGTGGACGGTTACGTTGGGAGCTTTACCGTGACCGTCCGCAAGAAAGCGCGTCACGTAAACACCGATACATGCACCGGCTGCGGCATCTGTTGGGAAAAATGCCCGTGGAAAGTCGTGGATCAAGTCTTCGAGGCTGGGCTTGGTACGCGTAAGGCCATCTACACTCCGTTCCCGCAAGCCGTTCCAAAGTACCCGGTGATTGATGTTGAGAATTGCGCGTACTTCAAGAATGGCAAATGCAAGGCTTGCCAGATCTATTGCCCCACCGAACCCAACTCGATTGACTTCAATCAACAGGATGAGATGCTGGAACTTCCAGTGGGCAACATCATTCTCGCCACCGGCTACCAGTTGTTCGATGTCAAGCGCATTCCGCAATACGGTTACGGCAGACTTCCGAACGTGTTCACCAGCCTGGAATTCGAGCGGATGTGCAACGCATCGGGTCCGACCGAAGGCAGGATCGTGCTGCGCGATAAGAAGACCACGCCGAAAACGGTGGTCATCGTTCACTGCGTGGGAAGCCGCGATGAGAATTACAACAAATATTGTTCGAGCATTTGTTGTATGCAGAGTCTGAAGTTTGCCCACCTGGTCAGAGAGCGTACTGGCGCGGAAGTCTACAACTGCTATATCGACATTCGCACGCCCTTCAAGGATTACGAAGAGTTCTATAAGCGCGTCCTTGAAGAAGGAGGCAACTTCATCCGCGGCAAAGTAGCGGAAATCACCGATGTTGCCCGCACACCGGGCGAAGAAGGCAAACTGATCGTGCAAGTCGAAGATACGTTGATCGGAAAACAACGCCGCATCCCAACCGATATGGTGATTCTATCCGCCGGTTTGGAGCCGCACTCGGATGCTAAAGAGGTCGGCAAGTTATTCGGCATTGCCTGCGGCGCCAGCGGATGGTACACCGAGCGGCATCCGAAACTCGATCCGGTCGCGACCATGACCGAAGGCGTGTTCATCGCCGGATGCGTGCAGGGACCCAAAGACATTCCAGCCAGCGTGGCGCAAGGCGCGGCGGCGTCTGCCCGTGTGCTTGGAAAGATCCAACAGAAGGAAGTCGCACTCGAACCGGTGCGCGCTTCGATCAACGAGAATCAATGCTCGGGCTGCCGAATCTGCAATAACCTGTGTCCGTTCAACGCCATCCTGTTCCACGAAGATAAGATGGTGTCGGAAGTCAACCCGGCGCTATGTCAGGGATGCGGCACGTGCGTCGCCGCCTGCCCGGCCGGCGCGATCAGCGGAACCGGATTCTCCAACGAACAAATCCTCTCGCAGATCGAAGGTTTGTTGTTGGTCAATGTGCCGGAAGCCGTGGCGGCATAAAAGGAGAGTGGATTATGAGCAATGAAAAATTCGAACCCGTGGTCATCGGCTTCACCTGCAACTGGTGCAGTTATCGCGCCGCCGATATGGCCGGTACGGCGCGCATGAAGTACGCGCCGAACGTGCGCCTGATCCGCTTGATGTGTTCGGGGCGACTCGATCCGACTTTCGTGATGAAAGCCTTTGCCAACGGCGCGGATGGAGTGCTCATCACCGGATGTCATCCCGGCGACTGCCATTACATCGAACAAAACTACAAGGCATTGCGCCGCTTCCATCTGCTCCGACGCGTGCTCACGCAAATGGGCATCGAGCCGGGGCGACTCAAACTGCTGTGGGCGAGCGCGGCGGAGGGCGCCATCTTTGCCTCCGAGATCAATAAATTCGTTGAAGAAGTACGCGCCCTCGGACCGCTGGGCTGGTCCGCAGAATTCCAGCAAGTGGAATCCACGCCCGTGATGGAGGTGACAGCATGAGCAACAAACCTAAATTCGCAATGTATTGGGCCGCCTCCTGCGGCGGATGCGAGATCGCGGTCTTGAACATCCACGAAAAGATCCTGGATGTGGACGCCAACTTCGATGTGGTTTTCTGGCCTGTCGCCATGGACGCGAAGTACAAAGACGTTGAAGCGATGGAAGACGGCTCGATATTACTTACCCTCTTCAACGGCGGCATCCGCAACGATGAGAATGAACACATCGCAAAGTTATTGCGACGAAAATCGAAGATACTCGTTGCATTTGGATCATGCGCCAACGAAGGTTGTATTCCCGGCCTGGCGAATCTAACCAGCACCAAAGAGATTTTCGATACTTACTACGAGACAGTTTCAACGGACAACCCGAACCACATCCGTCCGCAATCGGAATACAAGATGCCGGAAGGCGAAATCACCATCCCGCAGTTCTATCCTGTGCTCAAGACTCTCGATCAGGTGGTGGATGTGGACTATTACATGCCCGGCTGTCCGCCTGAGTCGCATCAGATCGCGGCAGTGATTGATTTGGTCGTGCAAGTTTTGCAGGGCAAAGCCGAACTGCCGCCGAAAGGATCGGTCATCGGCGCAGGCAACTCAACCGTCTGCGACGAATGCAAACGGACGCGCAACGCCAAAACGATCAAATCCTTTGAACGCATCTGGAACATCGCGCCCGATCCGACTCTGTGCCTGCTCGAGCAGGGAATCCCGTGCAACGGGCCGGCGACGCGCAGCGGATGCAACGCGCGCTGCCCGACTGCCGGAGCGCAGTGCATCGGGTGTTACGGTCCTGCCGAAGGCGTCGTGGATTACGGGGCGCGTCTGATCTCGGCTTTCGCCTCCGTCGTCGACGCGAAAGAACCGGAAGAGATCGATCGCATTCTCGACGGTTTGGTGGATCCCACAGGTCAGTTCTATCGATTCAATCTCGCAGGGTCTTTGATGAGAGCCGCCGTCCCCGCATGGAAGGCGGAGAGCACGCACGAGAAAGAGAAGGCATAACATGACACAACGAATTACGATTGATCCCATCACCCGCCTCGAAGGTCACGGCAAGATCGAAATCTTCCTGAACGAAGATGGCGATGTCGCCAACACTTATTTCCAGATACCGGAACTGCGCGGCTTCGAAAGATTCTGCGTTGGGCGTCCGGTGGAGGAAATGCCGCTTCTGACAAACCGCATCTGCGGAGTCTGCCCCGAAGCGCATCACATGGCGGCGGCCAAAGCTGCCGACATGGTCTATCACGTTGACCCGCCGCGCACAGCCAGGCTTCTGCGCGAACTGCTTTACATGGCGTTTTATGTCACCGACCACACTACACATTTCTACGCGCTCGGCGGACCGGATTTCATCATGGGTCCAGATGCACCGGTGGCCGAGCGAAACATTCTCGGCGTCATCCATAAAGTCGGATTGGAAATCGGCGGCAAGGTCATTCAAGCGCGCAAGTATGGTCACACGGTCGTGGAAATGATCGGCGGGCGAAAAGTCCATCCATGCACATCCATTCCCGGCGGACTGACGAAAGGCATCACCGAAGACCAGCGTAAAGAAATCGAAGAGATGGGAAAATGGGCAGTTGAGTTCGGCCAGTTCAGTCTCAAGATTTTCAACGATATCGTGCTTGGCAATAAACAATATGTCGACCTCATCCTCGGCGATATTTACAACCATCACACTTACTACATGGGCATGGTCGATGAGAACAACAAGATCAATTTTTACGATGGCAAAGTCCGCGTCGTCGATCCCGATGGAAAAGAATTTGTCAAATACGCGCCGAAAGATTACGTCGAAAACATTGCCGAACACGTCGAGCCCTGGACATATCTCAAATTCCCCTACCTGAAAAAAGTTGGATGGAAGGGATTTGTTGACGGGAAAGATTCCGGCGTGTACATGGCGACCCCGCTTTCACGGCTCAACGCGTGCGACGGGATGGCGACTCCACTTGCGCAGGAAGAATACGAACGCTTCTTCTCGACTTTGGGCGGGCGGCCGGTTCACCAGCGACTCGCCATCCACTGGGCGCGGCTCGTCGAACTGCTCTACGCCGCCGAACGCTGGGTGGAACTTGCCGCCGATCCCGAAATCACCTCGCCGAATTTCCACACCGTTCCAACAGAAAAACCGACCGAAGGCGTTGGCATTGTCGAGGCGCCGCGCGGCACGCTCACGCATCATTACTGGACCGACGAGCGCGGCGTGCTGACAAAAGTGAACCTCATCGTCGGCACGACCAATAATTACGCGCCGATCAGCATGTCCATCAACAAAGCCGCGCGCAGCTTGATCACGCATGGAAAAGTTGTGACTGAGCCGATGTTGAACATGGTCGAGATGGCCTTCCGCGCCTACGATCCATGCTTCGGCTGCGCAACTCATTCCCTGCCCGGACAGATGCCGCTGGAAGTAACTATTCACAAATCAGATGGCGAAATATTGGATGTGATCAAAAGGTAAAAGGTCGAAGGTTCAAAGTTCAAGGTTTAAGGTTCATATTTCATCAACATTCAACCTTAAACCTTGAACCCCTAACCCACAACGACATGAAAACTCTCGTGATCGGACTCGGCAATCCCATTCTCGGCGACGACGGCGTCGGATGGAAGGTGGCGGAAGCCATCAGTCGCCAGTTGCCAGTTGCCAGTAATCAGTCATCCATCGAGGTGGATTGCGCTTCGTTGGGCGGACTCAGCCTGATGGAGCGGATGCTGGGTTATCAGCGTGTGATCCTGGTCGATTCAATGGAGTCCGGCCAGGGCGCGGTGGGAAGCGTGAGAGTTTTCCCGCTGCTTGCGCTCCCAAATCCGATGGCGAGTCATTCTGCATCCGCACATGACACTTCATTGATGGCGGCCTTGCAGGTGGCGCAAGCCATGGGCGCAGACGTCCCCGAGCGCGTGGATGTGGTCGCAATCGAATCTAAAAATACGTGTGATTTTTCGGAAGAACTTTCGCCGAAGGTTGCGGCGGCGGTGCCGGTGGCCGCGCACAAAATTTTAGATTTGTTGAAAAAGGAACTGGTTTGATTGCAGTTGAAAGACACAACTGCATTCCCCTTTAGAAGGTGCCCGTCACTTTGAATGTGACGGGCACTTGGTTATCCTTCACTGGCCATAATGAAGAGCGGCTTCATCTCAAAATTCTCATACCTAGGGCGATAACGCGCGGTGTCATAGAATTGCTCAACGTTGACCGCTTTTTTTGTGGCCGTGATGACATCCAGCGGCATGTTGTCGTAGCGCCCGTTCTTCAAGACGACCAGCCGTCCATGCGCGCCTTTAAGAAGCAGGTCGAGCGCCAGGTTTCCAAATGCCATCGGGACGATGGAGTCAATTGCGTCCGGGTCGCCGCCGCGCACCATGTAACCAAGTTTCTGATCCACAACATCCACTGTTTTGCCGCCGTTGAACTTGGGTGAGATATTCTTCATCGCCGCCGCCACGACATCACCGATGCCGCCCAGCTTGGCATGTCCATAAGCGTCTGTCGTATGTTCCTCAAAGATCATCTCTCCGCCTTCGAACATCGCGCCTTCAGAGACCAGCACAATGGAATAGCGGCTGGGGTTACGCAGACGATCCTTGCTCATCAAATCGGTCAGATGCTCGATGTTGAATTTGAATTCAGGGATGACGCAGCGATTGGCCGCGCCGGCCATCGTTGGCAACATGGCGGTAAACCCCGCGTAACGACCAAAAACTTCCAGAACTAAAAATCGCTCGTGTGACCCCGCAATCGTCCGCAGGCTGTTGGTAAGAGCAATCGTGCGCGTGACGCAGGTGCTAAAGCCGATGCAATAATCTGTGCCGGGGACATCGTTGTCCATCGTTTTGGGAATCGCAACAACCTTGACGCCTTCTTTATATAGCCGCACGCCATAACTTAATGTGTCGTCCCCGCCGATCGGGACTAAATAATCCACGCCGAAGAAATCAAGATTTTTCAACACTTCGGGCGTCAGGTCATTTCGGTCAGCTTTGAATTTATCCTGTAGGTGTTCTGGAACATCGGCTTTCTTTATGCTGGCCGGATTGGTACGCGAGGTATGCAGGAACGTCCCACCTGTGCGCCCGGCGCGGTTAACGATCTCCTCAGTCAACTCTTGAAAGTTATTGCTGTTATCTGCCTGCTTATCCCGGATCACGTCCACCAATCCTGCCCAGCCACGGCGAACGCCGATGACGCGGCAGCCTTCCCTCAAAGCGCGGATGGTCACGGCCCGGATGGCGGGATTCAATCCCGGCACATCTCCCCCGCCTGTCAAAATGGCAATGGTGCCTGGCTTGCCTGGCATGTTGGTCTCTCTTTCTGGAGAGCAATTCTGCTCCAATAAAATTATACGCCAAAGGTCAATAAGATTATAAAAAAACCTCCGAGTTCTCCAAGAACTCGGAGGTTTGCTTTTTACGGAAATACATTTTCGTAGGCTGTGATGATCCTGTCCCACAAAGCATTGGCATCAGCATCAATCGTTTGAAATTCAGGATGCGCTTCATGCCACGCGATGGCGCGCCGTAAACCCTCCGCCCAATTGACTACGCAATGATAATCGGGGACAAAACGTTTGATTTTGCTGTTGTCAAAAACCACGCTGTTGACTTTATCGCCGATGAGAGTGCCGGAGTAATGACTGTCAAAAGCGGCCAGCAAATCGGAAGGGATGTGGATCACGTTCGGGGCCAGACCGAGAGCCTGATACGCTTCGAGATAGATTTGATTCCAACTGAGAACTTCATCCGACGTTATTTGAAACGCCTCGCCGATTGCTTTTTCGTTTCCCAACAAACCAACAAACCCTTTGGCAAAATCCGCATTCCATGTGAGCACCCACAGCGAAGTCCCATCGCCGGGAATGATGACTTTTTGCCCGCGCTTCATGCGGTCAATCACCGTCCACGGGTGTGCCCAACTGCCGACACAAAAAGGAATTTGCGATGGCCCATACGTGTGCGATGGTCGGACAATTGTCACGGGAAACTTTTCATCACGATACGCCTGCATTAATTTCTCTTCACAGGCAATTTTGTTGCGCGAATATTCCCAGAACGGATTCTCGAGCGGCGTCTCTTCAGTGATGAGATAATTCTTCGGCGGCTTTTGATAAACCGAGGCAGAACTGATAAACACGAATTGGTTAGTCTTGCCGTGGAAAAGTTGGAGATCGCGCTCAATGTCTTGCGGAGTGTAGGCAATCCAGTCGACGGCCGCGTCGAAACGGTGAGCCGCTAAAAGTTCGGAGAGACGCGAGCTATCAGTGTGGACATCGCCGGTTAGCAAGGTCGCGCCCTGAGGTGCGGAATATTTCGTCGAGGCGGAACGGTTTAAAATAAAAAGTTCGTATCCGCGTGCGACAGCGAGTTCGGAACAGGCCGAGCTGATGAGTCCGGTGCCGCCGATAAAAAGAATTTTCATTTAGCCTTCCCCGATTTCGGGCAACGGGTCAGATGAAATATTGCGGCGGGCATATAACCCTTCGGCCCAAAAGAGAATCAACCCGGCCCAGACCATGCTGAAACCGATCAGACGATCATGTGTGAACGGCTCTTTGTAGAGCAACACGCCGAGCAAAAATTGCATGGTGGGGTTGATATATTGCAGGACGCCGATGGTTGTCAACGGGATGCGTCGCGCGGCGGAGGCGAACAACAGAAGAGGGACAGTTGTAACCAGCCCCGCGCCGACCATCATCAAGTTGGATTTGGCGTCGCTATGCATGAACGCGCCCTGACCAGTAAACTCGCAATAGACAAGATAGCCGATTGCGACCACAAACAAGAGACCGGTTTCGAGCGTTAAACCATACAATGAACTTAGAGGCGCAGTCTTTTTGACGAGACCATAAAGCCCGAATGTGAAAGCCAGTGTGAGCGCGATCCATGGAAGCGAACCGTAGGTGACGGTTAAATAAAGCACACCCGCCGCAGCCAGTGCGATGGGAATCCATTGGACAGGACGAAGCCGCTCGCGAAAAACGATGACACCCAGCAAAACGCTGAAGAGTGGATTGATGTAATAGCCGAGGCTTGTCTCGACCACGAAACCGTTATTGACTGCCCAAACATACGTGAACCAGTTGACGCTGATGAGCAGAGCAGCGACCAGATAGATTCGAATCGTTTTTGAATTGAAGGTTGCCCGGAAATCCTTCCACTGCCGCGTGACAAATATAACGATGATCAACAAGATAAACGACCAGGCGATACGATGGCCGATCAATTGCAAAGCCGGAATGGTTTCAAGTTGTTTCCAATACAGCGGGAAAAGTCCCCACATCAAATAAGCGCCGATGGCGTAGAGAATGCCTTTTTTCATATTTCTCCTTTGAGTTTGTGCAAGTATACTCCCACGATTAAAACCGTTCCTCGCCGTATCTTCCGCGGCGAGGAACGGTTTGCTGTGAAAAATATTTAGACTTTATTCGAAATCATCCACAGATTTCGCAGATTATACACGTGTGCCTGCGGCACAGTGCAGGCAGATTGAAGAGAAAAATCGGCGAAATTTGTATAATCTGTGGATAGATATTTGTGTTTTTATTATTCAAGATAAAGTCTATTAGAAGGTTTCAATCGGCTGGCGGCCTGCAAAACCCGCGTCAATCTCGTGCCAGTATTCTATTTGCCTTTCACCAATCTGCCAACACAAGCAAACTTCATGTCCAGCGCGTAATGCAGGGAAATCCAAAAGCCCCGTATTAATATCCTTGACTTGAACCCCGGTCTTCTGGATACGATGTAAAAGATCATCGAGCCAGTCAAAGCTTTTTACCAGTTTACTCATGGCCGGGTTGCCCCCGTTCCCTGCGGAGCGCTCGATGACCGACCAGGTTTCAGGCTGAGTCGCCAAAACATTCTGACGAATCTTTTGAATCTCTTCCATCAGCGGGCGGATTGTTTCAAGAGTAAGGTTGGCTTCTTCAAGCGTAAAGTAACGCGGCATTGTTGGATCCTTCAAAAGCCACTTGCTACACTTTCAAAGTCTGGGCTTCTTTGAGACGTGTACCGAGAACGAGGCTGAGCACCATCAAGCCAATGAGAATCAGAATCGACATCGTCATCGAGCCCGTCTGAGGCGACTTGAACGCGTCCATGCCAAGGATGAAGAGGATGCCCGAGATTTGTCCCATAAGCAGGAGCAGACCATTGGATGTACCTTCCGGCGCGGGATACGTGATCTCCGCACCATATTGAAACCCGATCGGGCCGGCGCTCAAGAGGAAGAATCCAAAGATGAAGGAAAAGATCAGCAACATTCCATAGCCCGGTGACGCGCGCCATACCAATCGCCGCGCCGACTACAGCCAACACTAAAAATGGCACTCGTTTGCGGAAATGATCGGACAGCAAGGGCAGGATCACAGCGCCAAGGATTCCACCGAAGATCATCGCCCCGCCAGCGTCGCCGGCCTGTATGGCTGTAAAACCATTCGGCGTCAGAATCTGTTCGATCCAGGTTGTGATCGCGTTGAAAGCGCCGAGGCCAACGAAAAATATCACCATCAACAAAATGAAGTCACGCTGACGGATCATCCTGGTCAGGCCATCCACCACCAGGGAACGAGCTTCCTGATCAGGAGGACAAGGCGGTGAGGGCGGACGTTCGCGGGCAAACAGAAAAAAGATCAGCATTGCGATCAGCGAGGCGATCCCGTAAGTAGTCAACATGCTCGCAATCCCAGATTTGGCAGTTAGGTACGGTGTCAATACAAGTCCGAGGAGAATGCCAAGATAAATTGCCAGCGAACCGATTCCACTGGCCGTCGCGCGCTCATTGATCGGAAACCAGCGCGCTGCAATTGTTGTAACGGCATTCAGGATAAAGGGCTGTCCGATGGCGATGGCAATCTGGGCGACCAGCACCCAGGTATAACTGTGCCCCATCAATCCTCGCACCAGACCAAAGACGCCGGTTAACACTGCGCCAATCCCGACCCCGACCCGAATTCCGTACGTGTCGATTACCCACGATGCAGGGAAGGAAGCAAAAATATAAACGACCATAAAGATCAAGGAAAGAAGTCCGATGCTTAACTCGGAGACCCTGTAAAACTGCATGGCGTCAGTGGTAATGGCAGCGAACGTAATCCACAAAAGCTGGTTGATGGCGATAATAGCCATAAAAGCCAGCAGTACAACCCAACGGTAATCATAGGTTTTAAAACCAGTTTGTTCCATGAATGCCTCCTGAGTTTTTCAATACTTTCAATACGTAGAAGTAAACACCGAGGTAAGGCAATAGGTTACTTAAAGTAAAAGACCGGGTTTCCGACCTTTTACTA
>JAJYOH010000237.1 GCA_021796315.1 Chloroflexota bacterium | reverse complement strand
ATCCCGGATACCGGTATTTCCTGCACTGCGGTGACGGGCTCCGCTACTCCCGTGCCGGGGACAACCATGGGCTTTACGGCGGGCTCGGCAAGCAACCCCGCCCGGCAGGCGCAGTCGGGAAGCAGCTACGTCTCCTTTCCGGGGTTGGCCGGCGGCACCTATACCCTCGTCCCCCTGGTTTCGCCCGGGTACTATCCCCAGATCGCCTGCTGGAAAAAGGCCGTCAATACCCCCGCAAGCGGTACGGGGCTCTCACAGACATTAAGCGAGCCGGTAAACGCAGATACGCTCACCTGGAATGTGGGATATACCCCGGGTGCGCCCTAGACGCAGGTTGTCGGCGGCGACGCGTATGCGGCAGGGTAAAATAGAACCATGAATGGACAAACCCGCGCGGACATCAAACCCGGCATGACGGTGCTGATCGTTTTGAAGCAGGACCAAGCTGCTGGCAAATTGACCAAAGGCATCGTCAAGGATATTCTCACCAAATCACCCACGCATCCGCACGGGATCAAAGTCCGTTTGCAAAGCGGAAAAGTTGGGCGCGTCAAGGAAATCGTGACCGAATGATCAGGAAACATTCCTCAATTTTGGTCGCTGTTGCGGCGCTTCTTTTGAGTTCGATGGCTTGCGAGCCGGTTATTGCCATTGGATACGACGAACTCTGTATCGTTTTTCTGATCATCGCGTTCTTGTTTGGCCCACTGATTCTCAGATTCTGGCGCGCCCTCGGCAAGGCTAAGGAAAAATTGAAAGAAAAGAAAGATTAGCCTGACGGTTACAGTTTTATTTTGCGGGGTTTAATGATTTGGGAAATCTTGGGACGGGCCAATTTCCAGACGAGCACTGGCCGGGCGGGCCGATTGCAAAACTGAAAAACAGCCGGGTCAATAGCCCTGCTCGAAATTCACCCGATACTTCAAAGGTTCGCCGCGCAGAAATAGTCGGTAGTTTTCAATGAACAGGCTGGATATTTCTTTCGGGAAACTTGGCGCGGCGGTGTGCGATGTGATGAATAAATTTGGCGTACGCCAGAAAATATGATCGGACGGCAGCGGCTCACGTTGAAAAACATCCAGCACCGCGCCCGCGATTTGACCGGATGAAAGCGCCTCGGCCAGCGCAGATTCGTCCACAGCGTTGCCGCGGCCAACGTTGACGAACAATGCATGTGGCGGCAATCTTTTCAAGACGGATGAATTGATGATGTGATTTGTTGCGTTCGTATTTGGCAGCACGCACACGAGATAATCCAGGTGTGCGGCGAAGGAGGAAATGTCTGCATGGAAATACATATCCACATCGGGACAGGTTTCGCTGGCGCGCGTAAATCCGTGGACGGTCATGCCGAAATGTTTGGCGGTGCTGGCAAGATGCGCTCCAATTGAGCCGACGCCGAGCAGTCCAAGCGTTTTACCGCGCAGGCTGCCGGTAACGGCTGCATCCCAGCGATGTTCCTGTTGAGACGTGTAACGCTGCAGAATCTTTCGTTCATGGAAAAGCAAATAAGCGAAGACATACTCCGACATCAACGGGCCGAACACGCCGCGCGCGTTGGTCAGGATGTAATCGCGGCGCAGGGCGGGATCCAACAAGGAATCGACTCCGGCCCAGGTGGACTGGGCCCACTTTAGATCAGGAAGAAGCGGCAACGCCTCGCGGATGAGGTTGGGTTCACCACAGGCGATTTCACAGTCGGCGCCAGGTGTGGCGACGATATCCAGTTTGGGCAAGTGAGCGGCTTCAAGCAGGGACAGGTATTCGTTGGAGTTTTTTGTCAGGAGCAAAAGTTTCGGCATGCCATCCTCTCAAAAAGGCCCGGCAGGTTTCTTGAACCTGTCAGGCCAATTATTTTGTGTCGGTTTTTAGCGGCAATTCGCGTTTGCTTGTCTTGATATTCAAAAGGGCCTGTCAATCGCTGGTTGCCTTTGCCACTTCTTCCGGCTCAAAGACAACTTCTTCGTTGCCGGTCAACTTCTCTTCCACCTTGGCCACAATTAACTTCAAATGTCCGGAATGAGCCACATAATCCAGGTCATCGGCGGGCACGGTCAGCACCGGACACAGCACAAAATTCTCGATCCAGGTTTCGTAGAGATCGTTCAGGCTTTGGAGATATTCGGGCGTGATGGTGCGTTCGTAGTCCCGGCCCCGATTTAAAATCCGGTTCATCAGGGTCGGCACCGAGGCGCGCAGATAGATCACAAGGTCCGGCGGCGGCAGGAATTGAACGGCGATTTCATACAACTCACGATAGGTTGCATAATCGCGCGGCTGTATGTGCTCTTGCAGGAATAAGTTCTGGGCGAAAATTTCAGCATCTTCATACACACTGCGATCCTGGATCACTGATGAGGGATGCAGACTTAGCTCATGGTGCGAACGCAGACGGCGGGTCAGAAAGAAGACCTGCGAATGGAACGACCAGGCGTCCATGTTCCGATAAAAGTCCGCCAGATACGGGTTGTCGGCAACGGGTTCGTAGAATGGTTCCCATCCCAGATGCTGGCACAACATTCCCACCAGTGTGGATTTTCCCACACCGATGTTGCCAGCCACAGCTACGAATTTCTTCATCTGCCCTCCATCAAAAATAAAAAATTTGAGGCGACCAGTTTGATCGCCTCAGTGGTTGCTAAGGAATTTGTCCGGCGAGTTCTTTGTCAATGACTTGCTTGAACGCATCGAGCGGCTGGGCGCCAACGACGGCCAGCCCGTTTATGAAAAAGGTTGGCGTGGAATTCACGCCCAGGTTCTGCGCAAAGTCGCTGTTGTCCTGGACATACTTCTGGTATTTATGAGTGGACATGCAGTCATTGAACTTGGTCATATCCAAGCCAAGGTCCTGGGCATATTGTTTATAAACAGCATCGCCCAGGTTTTCACTGCTGAACAATTTGTCATGAAAAGGCCAGAAGGCATTTTGTTCGTTTGCACATTGGGCGGCTTCCGCGGCGGGAAAAGCATTGGGGTGAATGGATGTCAACGGGAAATCGCGGTATACGATGCGGATCTTGCCCGGATATGCGTCGAGCAAAGGCTGATAGGTCTGCTGTTGCCACTGGCGGCAGTACGGGCATTGGAAATCGCTGAACTCGACAATCGTGATCGGCGCATTTGCCGGACCCAGGCTGGGGAAACCATCGGTTGGAATTTTATAGCGGACATATTGCGGAGTGGGCGTATCGATTGGCGCCTGCGCCACGGGGCCGGACGGTTGAGCGGCCACCGTTATCACGGCCGGTGTCCGCCCCCAGGCCAGATAACCTATAAGGATACCTACTGCAAAGGCCAGCACCACAAGCACCGCGTAAAAATGGGTGACTTTGAATGAAAAGGTCGCTTCTTCCTCGACGACTGGTCTGGGAGGAAGGACCTCTACTGGAGGAGAAGTTTTAGTTTTGGTTTTAGTTGGCATACGGCGCATTATATCATGTGAAACGGATTGGGAATTCCGCCGTATATCCTAATAGTAATTGAATATACCGAATGGAGGTTCCTGTGCGCACACATCACAGACAACATATCCCCTGGTTCCTGTGGCCTTTTGTCGCACTCTGGCGGCTTATCGCAACCATCGTCGGGTTGACGGGACGCTTTGTAGCCATGGTGCTGGGTCTGGTCTTTATCATTGTCGGAGTGATCGTCAGTTTGACAGTGATCGGGGCAATTATCGGGATCCCAATGGCGATCATTGGTCTGCTGCTCTTCCTGAAAGGGATATTTTAATTGTAGGGGCACGGCGTCGCCGTGCCCCTACTCTATTATTTTCGGCTGTGGGGTCGGCTTATTAAACGGGAGCCGGATTCGGCCCCGGAGTGACGCGACGAATCTGCGGATGAAAGGCAGTCGCAGGAATAGCAGGAGCCCGATCACGATCCCATACGCCAGCGGTTGGTTGATGTCGCCAGATAGATGGAAGATATCGCCCTTGACCGCCATAGCATAATGCAACGCCGCAATCGGTGCAATGAAATAAATCAGTTGATGCAGGCGTTTCCAATTTTTTCCGAGGCGCTTTTTCCAGATGTCGAAGGAAGTTAGTGCCAATGGGATCAACAATAGAAAAGCCGCCATACCATAAAGAATATAGGATTTTTGAAGCACAGTTTGGATGAGCAAGCTCCATGCCAGTCCATAATCCAGGTCGACGAAGATGATAACGTGCAGGACTGCATACATCAACGCGTACAGTCCCAGCGCGCGGCGGCGTTTAAGGGGTTCGCGCCAACCCAGAACTGTGTTCAACGGTGTGCATACCAGTGAAAGGACAAGCAGGGCAATGGCGTGACGTCCCGTGCGAATTTCCAGTTGTTGGATGGGGTTGGCGGTCAGGTGATGCGTGAAGAACCCAATCAGCAATATCACCAATTCCGACCAGGCATAAAGGTGTATGGCGATTTGCAGTGGGGTGTAAGGAATTTTCTTGAGTCGATCAATGATTTTCATGAAGAATAATTTTTGAACACGGACAGCACAATTTAACGGCCTTGCCGTTTTTATTTTGACACCTGAAGTTTTGTGCAGTCCGGTTCGGTGCTTAGTAATTGAGTTTTAGATCCATGCCGTCGTACAAATGTGCCACCTGCGCGCCGTACCCATTGAAGGGCAGTGTAGCTCGCCGTGTTAGTTCACCGATGCGGCGTTCCGATGCCTGCGACCAGCGAGGGTGAGGCACATCCGGGTTGACATTGGCATAGAAGCCATATTCATTCGCGGCGATATTATTCCAGAAAGTGGAGGGTCTTTGATCCACCAACTCGATCTTGACGATGGATTTGATGCCTTTGAATCCGTACTTCCACGGCACAACCAAACGGATCGGCGCACCGTCCTGATTTGGCAAAGCCTCGCCGTATAAACCAGTAGCGAGAATGGTAAGATCATTCATCGCCTCGTCGAGACGCAAGCCTTCCTCGTAAGGCCAGGGATAAAAGCCATTGCCCTCTGCTGGGAATTGGGTCTTGTCCATCAAGGTTACAAAATGAACATACTTTGCAGCGGAGGTCGGCTCTACCTCTTTGAGCAGACTCGCCAACGGAAATCCCTGCCACGGAATCACCATGCTCCAGGCTTCGACACATCGCAGGCGATAGATACGATCTTCCTGCGGAAAAGCTTTCAGCAAATCTTCGATCGCATAAGTCTTTGGTTTGTTGACGAGGCCGCTGACCTCCACCGTCCAGGGATGGGATTTGAAATTCTTCGATAATGGGGCGACGGCATCTTTAGCGGTGCTGAATTCATAAAAATTGTTGTAGTTGGTAATGTCATCGAACGAGTTGACAGGGGAACCTAGCTCATCCGTTTTGCCTGCATAGGCCGCCTCGGTTGGGTTTGCAGCCGGACTCGCCGTCGCCTGAGGCGCGCATGCGGCGAGCAGCGCGGCGCCGGTTGCAATGCCGGCCGCTCTGAGAAAGTCACGCCGATTCAGATATTGCGATCTTGGCGTGATCTCTGATGAAAGAACAGGAACTAATTTGTATTTATCCATGGATGCCTCTCTAAAGTTAAACCGCGGAACCGATAATACTTATTTTAAGGATAAGGCAAGGATATAAAATCTTTCTTAGCAGATGATTAACATTTAGATAAGTTCGTGCCGCAATTTCGCGCTGGTGAAATCCATAAAGACTTAAGAAGCTGTTTCCGCGTCGCAAGATTCTACCAAAGAAAAGCCCCTCTGCTGGGAGAGGGGCAGATGGCAAATTATGTATATCTCTTACGCACTTCCGCACTGAGGAAATCCATGCTCCAGACGACCAGCACGATGGCCCAGATGGCTGTACCTGCCTTTTGATATTCCAGGACGTTGATGCGCTGGCTGAGATAGAAGCCGATACCTCCACCGCCTACGAAGCCCAGGATGGTGCTAATGCGGACATTGATGTCCCAATGGTAGATGATAAAGGAAATAAAGTCCGGGATAACCTGCGGAACAACCGCGTACCGAACCACTTCCACCGGATTCGCACCCGTGGCAGAGATCGCTTCGATGGGACCAGCGTCGATGCTCTCGACTGCTTCTGAAAAGAGCTTGCCCAGCGAAGCAATCGTGACGACAGTCAATGCCAGTACTCCGGCAAAAGCTCCAAAACCCACCCATAGAGCAAACACGGTTGCCAACACCAGGGATTCGTAAGAACGGACAATGTTCAATATGGCCCGGACAACTGTGTACACAGTAATGCCCAACCAATTGCGCCCCATGATGTTGCGGGCTGCCAGGAAACTGATCGGCGCGGCGACAATCGTCCCTGCGGTCGTGGCCAGCAGAGCCATGAAAACGGTCACTATGAGATTATCAAGAACATCGGCCAGGGTTTTGCTGACGATCAGATTGCCAATGGGAACTGCGGTCATGGCGAGCAGGTGGCTGGGAATGCCCTTTTCCATGGCGACAATTGGGCGCACTTCAACTTGTGTTGTGAAACTCCCATCCGCATTAGTTTTGGCCAGCTTGGAAAACAGGTCATTACCGCTTGGCAGGAGCCACATGATCTTCACATCGCTATTCGGCGCCATGTTGTACCCCTGGAGAGTAATGATATCTCCGGAGTTGGCACATGAGACATTGGGAACAATGCGTGGACCTGTATCGGGCAACTGCGTGGGTTGTGCCGAACCGCAGGGGACCGGGAAAACGATATCAAGCGTGGTATCTTTGGTCTCGCGAGTGAATAGTTCCGGATGGATGAGGTCACTCAGGATTTTCTGACTTTTGGGCAACGATGTAAAAAGTTTGACCGGGTCGATCTCAGTCACCCGGTAGCCAACAACGTAAGCAGCGATAGCCAACAGGGTCACGAAACCTGTGACAAACCAGCGGCGAAGACGAAAGTTGCGGGCATCCATACTACACCAACCTCGCCCTGATTTTTGCGCTTATTAAATCAAGCACAATTACAATAACAGCAATGGCGATGAAGGAAGAACTCACCGCCCGGAAATCGCCTTTGATGATCCATTGATAAAGATAGAAGCCAATTCCGCCGCCGCCGACGAATCCGATGATGGTCGAGGTGCGCACGTTGATTTCCCAACGAAACAGGGTAAAGGAAGCAAATGGAGGCACGATCTGTGGAATGACCCCGTAGCGCACCATCTGCGCCCAATTTCCACCCGTGGCTCGAATGGCCTCCAACGGGCCCGGATCAATGCCTTCGATCACCTCTGAGTACAATTTTCCAAGTGCGGCAATCGTGTGCAGCGTTATGGCGATTACCCCGGCAAACGGCCCCAATCCAACGATGACAACAAAAATAATGGCAATAATTAGCGGCTCAATGGAGCGCACAATATTGAGGATCGTGCGGGTAATAACATAAATGGATAGTGTGAGCGGGTTACCGCTCATCAAGTTGCGGGCGGCCAGGAAACTAACAGCGATTGCGCCGAACGCTCCGAAGGTCGTTGACATCAACGCCAGGAAAAGGGTTTGAACAATTCCATCCACAACGTAGGCTCCATTCTTCGAAAGCTGGAAGGCCGCCTGCGGGTGAGACTGCGTCAAATAAACTCGATGTTCAAGCGGCAGGGTGGGATCCGGAGCTGCGGAGAGTGCGTTGGGCGATATATGGATGATTGTATTAAGATTCCCTTGCGAGTCACTAGTTACATACAGAGGGGTGATAAATCCTTCTCCCAACGGGAGGCGATCTCCAATCGGCGTTGACCATTGGATGAGCGTCGGTGTATCCGGCCAAAGTCCGCTGGCTTGTACGGTTAATGCATCCTTCAGTTTTCCACAATTCGGAGAAATATTTATCTGGATGCCGTTGATCGTGTTTGTAGCCGGGGGAGGGTTAGACCCACATGGCACTTCCACAGGAGCCCAGCCTGTATTTGTGATTTCAACCTGGGATATAAAGTCGGGGTGAAACATGGGCGTGAGGATGGACTCTGCTCGTCCCATATTTTGGGTAAGAGCCGAAAGGTCTATATCCGTGATCTGCCAGCCAATGCCATAACCCATGACCAGGATCATCACGATGGGGATGAAAGCCGACCTGGTCCTTCCTTGTACAAGGCTAACCGCATCCCATACATTCCACAACCAAATAACAGCAGGGACCAAGTACCAGGCCGGCACCTTGTACCAGACAGTAATCAAGACGGCCATGAGCGTACTAAGCAGAACAGAAACGCCGCGGTATCGCTGTTGAGCATAGATTTGGCCCAAACCTGGGATGAGAAGGGAAAGCAAACCGGCAATGAGTGGCGAACGGTTCGCCTTATTGGAAGAGGGGTTACCCGACATTCTCAACCTTCTTCAACCGCAGTGGCGCGCACTTCCTGTGCTTCTTCCCCGTAGATCTCCTTGAACTTGGCGCGATTGATCTCTTTGGGAAGTCCCTCAAAGACCTTGACCCCATCCTTGAGAGCGATCACGCGTGTGGCATAGCGATGGACCAAGTCGAGGAAGTGCAGACTGCAAAGTACGGTGATGCCTTCTTTATTGAGTTGTTCAAGATATTGGAGAATGGAGTGAGACAGTACCGGGTCGAGGGATGCAACCGGTT
>JAJYOH010000236.1 GCA_021796315.1 Chloroflexota bacterium | reverse complement strand
GAATATTTATCTTTCCGATGAAGGCCGCTCCCAAGTCCAGCATTTGGCGATGCGTTTGACTGACAGTAAACTTTCCGCCATCTACGCCAGCCCGCTGGACCGCACAATAGAAACAGCCCGGATCATCTGCGGGCCGCATGGTTTAACGCCAATTCCACGCGGCGGTCTGCGCGAGATCAACCACGGACATTGGGAGGGTTTGAGCCGTAAAGAAGTGGAGACTAACTTCGCGGAAGAATATTCAGCCTGGGACTCTGATCCTTTTACTTTCGCACCAGAAGGCGGCGAATCAGGCATCAGCGTGCTGGCGCGCGCCTTGCCCATCATCCGCGAGATCGTTGTCAAACATAAAGATGAGAGTGTGGCAGTTGTTTCGCACAAAGCCACGTTGCGGTTAATTCTCAGTAGTCTGCTCGGTTTCGATGCGCGCGGTTATCGAGACCGGCTCGACCAGGCCCCGGCCTGCCTGAACATCGTGGATTTCAAGGATCCCGTCCGGGCCCGGCTGATGCTATTCAACGATGTTTCCCATTACGCTGACCGGCCGTTGAGTCCACATGAGCATCTGTCCAAATGGTGGGATACAAACGGAGCGCCTGCTTCTGATTAGGCTGTAATCACGAAAAAACTTTTTCATAAGAAAACACATTTCGGAGCCACCATAAAAACTATTCTCACCTATCTTGAGAATCACACGATAGACATCCTTGCCGACGTTGAAGCGCTGGTGCGGATCGAATCGCCGTCCAATTATGTGGATGGAATAAACCGCGTCCAAAACTTGACCGAAAGCTGGCTCGCTGAATTCGGACAGATCAACCGCCACCCCAGCCCGCGCGGTGATGTGGTGCACGCGCACATTCAAGGTCAAAGCAGCGAGCGGATCGTGTTCCTGGCGCACATCGACACGGTTCATCCCGTCGGTTTGTGGAGGGATGTCTGGTCGGTCAAGGACGATCAGGCTTTTGGCCCGGGCACATACGATATGAAGGCGGGCGTTGTCCAGGCGCTTTGGGCAATGCGCGCTCTGAAGTCACTTGGAAGGACACCCTCTGTGAGCATTGACTTTCTGCTTACGTCGGATGAAGAAACCGGCTCGGAGGTCGGAAGGCCTCTTATTGAAGAGTTGGCAAAAGGAGCGCAGGCCGTGCTTGTGCTGGAACCTCCATTCATGAACGGTGATCTCAAGGTCGCGCGCAAAGGCGTGGGCGAATATAAATTCAATATTTTCGGCAAGGCCGCACACCAGGGACTCGAACCGCAGAACGGAAGAAATGCAATCGTCAGCGCCGCGCATCTGATCTCTGAACTGGTCAAGCTGCAGGATTGGGACAAAGGTACAACGCTCGGACCAAATGTCATTCAAGGCGGGACGGTATCCAACGTCGTTGCGGATCATGTGACTCTGGAGGTGGACTTACGCATCTGGTCGCTGGATGAAGCCGAACGCGCAGATAAAGCCTTGCGTGCCATCCAGCCGCTGGAAGGCACGCGCTATGAGATCAGCGGCGGATTGAACCGTCCGCCCATGGAACCAACTGAAGGCTCGCTCAAACTGTTCGATGAAGCCAGGAAAATTGCAAATGAGCTTGGCTTCGACGTTGGCGCCGCGCGCGTCGGCGGCGGCTCGGACGGCAATTTCACAGCTCAACTCGCGCCAACTTTGGACGGCTTCGGCGCGATCGGAGCTGGCGCGCATCAGAAAGATAAAGAGTACATCCACATTCCAAGCCTGGCTCCTCGCAGCGCGTTGATCGCAGGCATGTTGATCAAATGAATCGGTTCATTGGCGTCCTGCTCATCGCCATATCCGCGGCGTCATTTGGCACACTGGCCATCTTTGGCCGTTACGCCTACGCCGACGGCATGGACACTTTCACGCTCCTCTTTCTGCGCTTCACGATCTCCGCCTTGTTGATGGGAGCTTTGCTTTTCATCCGCCGCGAATCAATCCCGCGCGGACGGATTCTGGCACAACTGATCGGCATGGGCGCGCTGGGCTACGTCGGTCAATCTTTTTCGTATCTGACCGCCATCCAATTTGCGTCGGCGGGACTGGTGGCGCTTTTACTTTATCTATATCCGGCTTTCGTCGCGATCCTTTCCACCATCTTTCTCAAAGAAAAATTTACGCGTCTCAAGATCATCGCGCTTTCACTGGCAACGCTCGGCGCGGCGCTGACAGTCCACCCTGAAGGCGGTCAATGGCTGGGAATTTTGTTTGCCATTTCTGCCGCGGCAATTTATTCAGTTTACATCATCATCGGGACGGATGTGATGAAACAGGTTTCGGCGGTGCAATCTTCGACGATCATTTTCGCATCCGCGGGATTGGTCTACGGCGCGGCGACCGCCGTCAGCGGGGCGCACTTTCCAGGAACGGGGGCCGGTTGGAGTGTGGTGGGAGGCGTGGTCATCGTCGCGACGGTGATACCGGTGGTCGCTTTTTTTGGCGGGACTCAAACGTATCGGCCCGACCAATGCGTCCATGCTTTCCACGCTTGAACCGGTCGTAACTGTTTTGCTGGCGGCCTGGTTATTCGGCGAAACGCTTGGCGTCGCCACGTTGATCGGCGGCGCGCTGATATTGGCGGCTGTGATGTTATTGACGCGCGGTGAACTGAGCCAATCTGAAACAGCCAGCGTGGAGCCGCGGGCGTAATGGCCAGACTGATCGCCATCGTCGGCGCAAGCGGGGTAGGCAAAACCACGCTCATGCGGGCATTGAACAACGCCGATGATTTTGCGGCCGCGTATGAACGCCATGATGAACGACCGTTTCAATCATTGTTTGCCGGAAGCGCGCCTGGCACAGACAAACAGGATACGCGTTATGCGCTCGCCAACCAACTCGACTATCTGCTCTTGCGCGCCGAACAGGAAAAAAGCTTGCGCGCCTCGCCGCATATTGCGCTGACCGACGGCGGCCTCGATCTGGACTTCCACGGATTCACGCGGCTTTTCCACGCCCGAGGCTTTCTCAACGATGCAGAGTTTGATTTGTGCCGCCGCTTCTATTCGCTGACCCGCGAACTGCTCCCGCCTCCCGACCTCGTCATTGCTTTGAGCGCTCCCGAAGAAACCGTCAGACAAAGATTGGCTTCTCGAAACAGAATCAACATCGCGTCCGTGGAAGATACGGCGTTATTCAACTTTTTCGTGGACGAGTGGTTGACTACGATTCCAGCCCCACGCATCCTCCGCCTGGATGTTACCAATGAAGACATTCATTACACTCAAAGCGTTTCGAGAATCATGGCAAGATTAAAGGGGAATTGGAGTGGCTAACTTATACGTCGTTGCGAGCCGCGTACCGAGCGGCGAAGCAATCTCCCCCGCAAAGGCGGGGATTGCTTCCCTGGCCTAGTCCGCCAGGACAGGCGGGGAAGAGCACCCCTCGCAAAGACGTACGTCCACTTCCAGGAGAATAAAATTTCGGCTCGCTGATAACATCCATGTGCTATACTAGCGAAAAATAAATTCCATTTCTTTGCAATTTGAGTACAAGGCTCGCTGAACGAAAGTGTGCACCACACAATTTTTCGCCACACAGGAGGCTTCTTATGCAAGGACAAATGATGGACTATCAGCTTACGCTCACTCCGTTGCTGGAGCGGGCACGACGGCTTTTCCCCAAAAAGGAAATCGTCACCAAGGCGGGACCTGGACTGGAACGTTTCACCTACGAACAAATGACTGAACGTGTGGCAAGGCTCGCCAACGCATTGGAAAAATTGGGCGTCAAGCGCGGCGACCGCGTGGCGACCTTCGCCTGGAATAATGCCCGCCATCTCGAACTTTATTGGGCGGTGCCTTGCATGGGCGCGGTGCTGCACCCGATCAACCTGCGCCTGCCGCCTGAACAGATCATCTATATTCTCGCCCACGCGGACGATCAAGTTCTATTCGTTGACCCGACACTCCTGCCCGCCATTGAAAAACTTGCTCCGCATCTCAAGAACATAAAACATTACATCGTTATGGGTGACAAAGTCCCCGAAGGCACCAAGCTTAAGCCGGTTTACGCTTATGAAGACCTGCTGGCGGGTGCCAGCCCAGATTATCCCTGGCCGCATCTGGACGAGAACGATGCCGCCGCCATGTGTTACACCTCCGGCACGACCGGTAACCCCAAAGGCGTGGTCTACTCGCATCGTTCGATCTATTTGCACAGCCTTGGCCTGAGCATGACCGACTCGTTTGGGCTTTCGGAACGCGATATCTTCATGCCGGTTGTGCCGATGTTTCATGTGCTGGCATGGGGCACGCCGTTCGCCACCGTAATGCTGGGAACTAAGCTCGTGTTCCCAGGTCCGCACATGCAGCCGCGCGATCTGGCCGAGTTGATTCAAGCCGAGAAAGTCACGCTGACGGCCGGAGTGCCGACCCTCTGGCTCGGAATTTTGGGCCTGCTGGAAAAAGAACAATACGATATGAGCAGTCTGCGCGGCATGATCGTCGGGGGCGCGGCCGCACCTCAATCCATGATCGAAGCGTTCGAGAAGAAACATGGACTAACAGTGATGCACGCCTGGGGCATGACTGAAATGTCGCCGCTGGGCACGGTAAGCCGCCTGAAAAGCTATCAGCTTGATCTTCCTGAAGCAGAGCGTTTCGCCATTCGCGCCAAGCAAGGCACATCTGTGCCCGGCGTGGAAATCCGCGCGGTGGATGAATCGGGCAAGGAGGTTGCATGGGATGGCAAGGCCTTCGGTGAATTACAAGTGAAAGGCCCGTGGGTTGTCAGCAGTTACTACAACGATGAACGCAGCGCTGATTCATTCATGGGCGGCTGGTTCCGCACCGGCGACGTGGTTACGATCGACCCCGAAGGTTTTGTGCAGATCGTTGACCGCACAAAAGATTTGGTCAAGAGCGGAGGCGAGTGGATTTCGAGTCAGGATCTGGAGAACGCCATCATGTCTCATCCAAAAGTTCTGGAGGCCGCGGTGATCGCAGTGCCGCATCCCAAATGGCAGGAACGTCCGCTGGCTTGCGTGGTCGCCAAACCGGATTTCAAAGACAACCTGACCAAAGCAGAAATCCACGAACACTTAAGCTCGCGCTTCGACAAAATGTATCTGCCCGATGATATTGTTTTCATTGACGCCGTGCCCAAGACCAGCGTTGGCAAGTTTGACAAGAAGGTACTCCGGGAACAATACAAGGATTATCAACTACCGGAGTAGGGATCCAAAAAGGCTTGCCTCTTTGTCTAGTGGCAAGCCTTGATTATTATTTACTCGGCGAACTCTAATTCATGGCCGCCTAACGTCTTAATTGATTTAGGCGATTAGATGGCGAGTCCACGCCCGCCCAGCCGCCGACCTAGCCCATGCAATGTGGTAACGCAAACCATTGGGTGCTTATTCTGCAATCTTATTTAATCCCTCGCTGATTCATTAAGCGAGAAAACAACAATAAACCAAAGGAGATACTAACTATGACCACAAAAACCGTTCAAGTCAACTCGCTTTCCATTGCCTATCGTGAAAGTTCTGGAAAGGGCCCCGCCGCCTTATTGGTGCATGGAAACTCCGCTTCTTCGCGAGTTTTCCAACCCCAGCTTGAAAGTCCGCTTGGCGAAAAGTATCGCCTTGTGGCGATGGACCTGCCAGGGCATGGAGAATCATCCGATGCCAGCGACCCGGCTGCGACCTATTGCATGCCTGGTTATGCCGAAGTGGTTGTCAGCGTTGCAAAGCAATTAGGATTGGAACAGGCCGCCTTTGTGGGCTGGAGTCTCGGCGGGCATGTGGTGATCGAGGCAATCCCGCAACTTTCCAAGGCGGCGGGATTTATGATTTACGGCACGCCTCCGCTTGCGTTTCCCCCCGATATGGCACAGGCCTTTCTTCCCAACCCCGCCATGGCCGCCGCATTTCAAGCCAGCATGACGGATGCCGAAGCTGATGGGTTTTCTGCCGCATGTTTTAAGCCCGGCACAACCAAAATTCCCGAGATATTCAAAGCGGACATCCGCCGCACCGACGGACGGGCGCGCGCAGGGTTGGCGGCCAGCATTCGTCCGGATGGCTATCTGGATGAAGTGATTGCCGTCGCGCAGATGAAGGCCCCGCTTGCGATCCTGCAAGGTGAGCAGGAACAACTGGTCAATGCAACTTATATTCAGTCCCTCACCATGCCGACCCTGTGGCGTGGCGCAATCCAGATGATTCCCAACGCGGGGCACGCCGCCAATTGGGAACAGCCGGAAAAGTTCAATGCTCTTTTGGAAGCATTCATCAATCGCCGATAAACCTAATTCGCAATCAAAACAGGGTGCAGTCACTTTAAGAGACTCATGCAAAGAAACGGGTGGAAAGAGTGACTGTATCCTGGTTTTGGGGATACCACTATCTTGCCATCACGAGCGCGCCCAACACAGTGAACCCAAGCCGCTATGCGGTTTCGTAATACTCACCCACCACATATCATCTAACCCACATGACCAACTTTAGACCTATCTCCCAAATTATCCAACCACAATACGTTATCGAAGGCGCGGGCGTTTTATTGCAGCGATCCATCGCGCCAAAAAAATCAAACGAGTTTGATCCCTTCCTGCTCTTCGACCATTTTGCCTTCAACAATCCCGCCGAAGGCCCCATCCGCGGTTTCCCCATGCACCCGCATCGCGGCATCGAAACCGTCACCTACATGCTGGACGGCTCAACCAACCATCGCGACAGTCTCGGCAACTCAGGCCTGATCGGTCCCGGCGATGTGCAATGGATGACCAGCGGGCGCGGCATCCTCCACGAAGAAATGCCGCGCCGCGGTCCAAGCGGAAACATTTACGGCTTTCAACTTTGGGTCAACCTGCCCACCCGGCTCAAGATGACGGCGCCGCGCTATCAGGAAGTCAGCGCTGACACCATTCCAACTTATGAAAAAGATGGGATGAAGATCCGCGTCGTGGCTGGGACCGTTCACGGCGTGATCGGTCCCGTCACCGAAATCGCGGCCTCGCCTCTTTACGCGGACGTCGAGCTGGCCCCCGATACCGAATTCATTCAGCCCGTCCCCGAAGGACACGCCGCCCTGGCCTACGTTTTCGAAGGCGAAGGCGTGTTTGCAGATCAACCCATCGAATCTGTGAAACTCGTCAAATTCGGCGACGGCAATTCCATTCGCGTAAAAGCTGAAAATAATTCTGTTCGATTTATGCTGATCGCGGGTGCGCCCTTCAAGGAACCCATCGCGCCATATGGTCCGTTAGTGATGAATACGATGGAAGAAATTCAGCAGACATTGATCGAATTACGTGACGGAACGTTCATCAAATAAACTCCAACCTTGCGAAGGTTTTGAACCTTCGCAAGGTTTCATTTTTAGGAGGACACATGTCACAAGTTCTATACGGCGACCGCATCAGCAAAGGCGCGGAACTTCGCATGGGTTCCTGCGCCGTTATTTTCGATGAGGCCCGCACAAAGGTTTTACTCACAAAGCGCAAAGATAACGGCTTATGGTGTCTGCCCGGCGGCAAGATGGAGTCGGGCGAATCGGTCGAAGAGTGTTGCACGCGTGAGGTATTCGAGGAGACCGGCCTCGAGGTCCGCACGATGCGCTTGATCAGCGTGTACAGCAATCGCGATCAACTGGTTGTCTATCCGGATGGCAAAAAAGTCCAGATCGTCGTCCTGAGTTTTGAAGTAGTGATTACCGGCGGCAAGCTCGGCCTGAGCGAAGAAACGACCGACGCGGGATTTTACACACTACCTGAAATCGAACAGATGCCCATGCACGGACGGCACAAAGAACGCGTGGAAGATGCGCTCTTGAATCAAACAATCCCAATCCTTCGATAAAAATCAAACAGCCGAATCGATGAACGTGTGCACAAGCGATAACCCCAAGACGTTGCGCGTGCGCATGTAAGCATAACCTAGCGCAAAGCCGACGGTCATCTGATATGTGAAGGCCGTGAGCAACGCGTCCTGCCAGTGGAGGAACGTACCGCCAAGGTCAATCGGAACATGGGAGAGGCCGAAGGTGAAGGCGGCCAGCCATACCGCCCAAAGTGGACGGCGCAAAACAGCTTCAAGCCGCGTCTGAATAAAGGCGCGGTATAAAAATTCTTCCGGCAATCCCGCGCCAAAGAAATAGCAAGCGGATGAGATTGCAAATTGTTTCAAAGGGTGATTGATCAAACCATAAATAATCAAAACAATGATCGGCAGAAGCGATGCCAGCCATGAAAATTTATCAAAGGAAAAGCCCATCGCGCTGAAAGAATATTTCAACACGAGTAAAAAGAGAACAGGCAAAAGGAACATCTCGAACATCTTCGGAATGGGTGTTTCTGAAATGGGGCCGCAGCTATTTCCCAACCCCAAAGTGGGAATCGTATACCAGTGCCAGTACTCCCCCACGCGATAAAGAATCCACAAACCGGCCAGTCCTAATGCGCCAGCAAGTTCAAGGCGCGGCCTGTGCAATTGCAGGGACGGAAGAGAATGTCGGTGACCGATCAACCAGAAGAAAACGATGAAAGCAAGAATCCATGTCAGAGGCTGGAGTGAATTCAAATCCCGTT